>NZ_JAUBTX010000084.1:0-13126 GCF_036705185.1 Microcoleus sp. B4-D4
AACTTATATTGCCGAGGCGCTCTCAAATTCACTCATCTTTCTAAATGCTGTTTTCTGACTTTTTCAGCAAGCCCTACATATTTTTCTACCTGCTTTTTCCGAAGAGACGTGTCTTCAAATATTGCCGAACTGTAGGCGAGTGTCACGAGCAGAATTATGTTAATCAGTCGATTTTATTTTAAGCTAGTTCCTTCCAGATCGTAGCCTCCTGTTTTACAATCTCTAAACATTTCTTCAATGCCCATCCGTTGCTTGTAAGCATCGATAGCTGCCGATAATGAACCTAAATCTGTGAGAATAAACCATGCTTCATCAACCTTCCATGCTCCATAGTTTCTTTTCCACCACCCAGGTGTTCAAGATGTATTTTACCAAGGGAAACCATAGGGTTTCAATTCGCAGGACTGGCAACTTAAAAAATCTTTGAAGATTGCGCCTCCGACTCTCAAAAAGTACAGGATATGACCAAACAGTAGCTAGTCTCTCAATACTGACCTGTTTGTGTATTTGTAAAAGGCAGACAACGATTACAAGAGTTAAGTATTCAGTTTTTTTGAGTTGGCTTGACAAGCAATTTTGGTAAAATAAAGGAAGCATTTTAACTATTATGGGGGTTGTTGAGAACGATCGCCCATTTTTTTACTACAAAACGTCTCAAACCGCCATAGGTAAGGCTTTTAACGGGGTTGTCACCCCGTCAGAGATACAAGTCCTTAATTCAACTGAGATTATTAAATTATAATGCCTATTAGCTTTAAACAAGCGAATTAAGAGCATTTCTTCATTTGAGGTTGACTCTCAGTCGAAATAATGTGGAAGCCCTTGGCATAGTAGCTGTTTAATCGCAATCCTTGAATCGACACCATTCACTATACGATAACGATGCCACCGAGCTTGATATAAAAACTCATGCTAATTGCCGACAATCGGCAGAGTGATATTTACCGTTGTTTCCTTTTGATAGATACTGGTAATTGAGAACTCTCCTCCTGCGAGTTCGACAATTTTCTTGACAATTTTTAAGCCGATACCGATGCCCTGTTGTTCATAAGTCTTGCGCTCAAACTGCATGAAGGCACCAATTTTAGCAATTTGCTCTTCTGTCATGCCCCGCCCTGAGTCATGTACAGATAAATTCAGCATCTTCCCTACAACTTGACTACTAACTTTAATGGTTGTCCCTGGTGAGGAGAATTTCAGCGCATTATCAACTAATTGATAGACAATCGTTGATAGATATCGGTCTGATAGAGCGATCTCCGCTTCCTCAAGTGCCAACACGAGATCGTTGTGACGCTTGAAGCTCTGAGCCTGGGATTTCAACGCGGCTTCAATGGCGGAAGCTGAAAATTGAGTCCGGGCCGATTCGATCTTGTGGTGGCGACTTGCGGATAGTTCTAATTCTAAATAAATCAGGAATTTTTTCGTTAATTTTTCTAGGCGACGGGCAGATTCATCGGCCCAGCCTAACATCTCACGGATTTCGGCGATATCCATGTCTTCGAGATCGTCCTTGAGCAACCCGATCGTGCCTAAGATGCCATTGAGGGGCGTATTCAGTTCGTGGGACAGACTAGAAGCTAAGTTGCCACGCAGTTCATTGAGGGTGCTTTCCAAGACATTAACGGTATTTTCTTGGATGTGGTATAAGTTCTGGATACTATCATACTGTTGCTTGATTCTGAGCATTGAATGTACGCGGGCACGCAGTTCAATTCCATTCAAAGGTTTACTAATAAAGTCGTCGGCGCCAGCGGTTAGACACTGGGCAAGATCTGATTTTGAGCTTAATGCCGTTACCATAATGATTGGAACAGCTTTCCATTTTGACATCGCTTTGATTTGCCGACAAACTTCGAGCCCGTCTATTCCTGGCATCATCACATCGAGTAAAATTATATCGGGATTAAATAAATCTAGAGATGCGATCGCCTCTTGACCGTTAGCAGCGTAATACAATTCATACTCCTGCTCTGATAACAACGTTTCAAGTACATCAAAGTTATCAGGCTCATCATCAACAATTAAGAGAGAGAATTGAGACATGGTTGTAACCTCTGCAATAATGTATAAAATTTTATGGGTTTAGGTGATAGTTTTTAGCTGTGCTGCCAAAGTGATTTCCAAAATGCTTCCTGGCGGTTGGTTGCTTCTGACAGAAATTTCGCACCTATAGCAGTTCTCAATAAAGTGAGGTATGCCCTATGCCCTATGCCCTATGCCCTATGCCCTATGCCCTATGCCCTAGATCCGAGAGCACCTCATGTTACTGAGAAAGGCTATATGTGCCTCAACCAGCATTTTGCAAAAGGCTAAACCCAACCTATTTGAGATAAATCCTTTCAATTTCAGCCCCCGCGAGGGGTTTAGAAAATAAATAACCCTGTCCAAATTCACAGCCCAGTTGTTGAAGGCACTGAAGTTGCTGAGTCGTTTCAATGCCTTCGGCAATGACGGCAAGTTCGAGTTGATTACTCAAAGTAATAATGGTGTTAACGACTTGATAGTTGCGATTTCCTGCTTGGATCTGATTGACAAAAGAGCGATCGATTTTGAGGTTATCCACTGGAAAACAGTGCAAATAACCCAGGGAAGAATACCCCGTGCCAAAGTCATCAATGCTGATCTGAATTTGCCGCGATCGCAATTGTTCAGTCAGCGCGATCGCCTTCTGAGCATTGTCCACGATCGCGCTTTCGGTAATTTCCAGTTTCAGGTGAGCGGGGTTGACGGCGGTTTCTGCCAAAACCCGATCGATATCAGCCAAGAGGGTCGGGCAAGTAAATTGCCGCACAGAAAGGTTCACGCTCATGGTTAACTGCGTCGAGCCCCGTTGATGCCATGCACGCAGTTGCTGACACGCCTGCTTCAACACCAGCATTCCGACTGGCACAATCAGCCCTGTTTCCTCCATGCAGGGGATAAATTCTCCTGGTAAAACCATGTTTCGATCCGGATGTTGCCAGCGTACCAGTGCTTCAAATCCAACGACCTTTTGGGTTTGAAGATTCACAATCGGCTGGTAATAGGTGACAAACTCTTGATGTTCCAGCGCTCGCTGCAAATCATTTTCCAGCGTCAGGCGGTTCAGCATTGCCAAAGACATCTGCTGATCGAAGATTTGATAGCAGCCTTTACCTCGAAGTTTAGCTTTGTACATTGCCGTATCGGCATCTTGCAAGGGTTCTTCGGGTTGTTGATAAACACTACTGCCTAGAGCAATGCCGATACAAGCAGTCATAAAGAGTTCACAATCGGCAACCACAAACGATGTGTCAAAGCCCCGTAGAATAGCTTGGATAAATGGTTCAAGGGCGATCGCATCATCAATTTGGTGCAGCAAAAAGCAAAACTCATCCTCACCCATACGCGCTAACACGTCGCCGGGGCGCAGATGATGCTGTAACCGTTCTGCGATCGCTATCAGCAATTGATTGCCAATAGCGTAGCCAAAGGAACCATTCACCAGTTTAAACCGATCGCAGTCTAGATAAACCACCGCAAAAGAGGATTCCCCAGCTTGTAAAACCTCAGCCAACTTCTGAAGTAAGAAAGTCCGACTGGGCAACTGTGTGAGCGCATCCTGAAAAATCATGGTTTGCAACTGGGCGGTTCGCTGTTGCACCGTTGCTTCTAATCGGGCATTGAAGGTTACTAATTGCTGATATTGTCGGTGGATGCGTAACATCGATCGCACCCTTGCTGTTAACTCCAAGCGATTCACGGGCTTGCTGATAAAGTCATCCGCCCCAGCCGTCAAACATCTTGCGAGCTCCGTTTTGGTTGTCAGGGCCGTCACCATAACGATCGGCAGAGCTTCCCATTTGGGCATAGCTTTAATGCGTTGACAAACTTCAATGCCATCCATCCCTGGCATCATCACATCCAGCAAAATCACATCTGGCTCAAAGACGTTTAAGGAATCGATCGCCTCTTGCCCGCTGGCAGCGTAATGCAACTGATAGTCTCGATCGTTCAAGAGAGTTTCAATCACATCAAAATTATCGGGTTCGTCGTCAATGACCAAAACAGATGGTACATTCATGAGTTATCTTCCTGGGAATTTAAAAGCTGTTGAATGGTAGCTGCTAACTGCTTCAGCTTAACGGGTTTACTAAGGTAATAATTAGCTCCGGCAGCAAGGGAACGATCGCGATCGCCTGTCATGGCTAAGGCCGTTAGGGCAACGATCGGCACATCGACTAAGCTAGGATCGAGGCGAATCTGTCTCATTGCCTCTAGGCCATCCATTCCCGGCATTTGAATGTCCATCAGAATCAGATCGGGGTTTTCAGACTTGGCCAGGGCGATCGCCTCCTGTCCGTTTTTTGCTAACAGAATACGATAGCCCTTTGCTCCCAGGTAGCTCGAAAATGTAGTGATATTGGCTTCGTTGTCTTCTGCCAGTAAGATTAAGGGAGATGCTTGCTGTTCGAGCTGATTGGGTTCGATCGGAGTTGCACTTTGGGATTCCAGGTCAGACGTTCGGCGAGGGATCGGTTCAATCCCAGAGGAGGGCGCTATAGCAGCACAGGGAATGTCAATTGTGAAGCAACTTCCTACCCCTACCTTGCTAGTTAGTCCCACTTCGCCGCCGTGCAATTCGACAATGCGTTTCACCAAGGCTAACCCCAAGCCTGTGCCTGCATATTGGCGGTTTAGAGCGCTATCAATTTGGATAAAAGGCTGAAATAGTTTGTTAATATTTTCTGGAGCAATACCAATGCCTGTATCAATGACGGCAATTCGTAGGTAGTTCCTCTCCCCCTCTCCCCCGCTCCCCTGCTCCCCCTCTCCCCCGCTCCCCCTCTCCCCCGCCCGTCTTTGACTGCTAATTTCTAGGGTAATCCGTCCTCCTTCTGGGGTGAATTTGACGGCGTTGTTGAGCAGGTTAATTAAGACTTGGCGGATGCGACGTTCATCAATCAATAAATCGGGCATATTCAGTGGTATTTTCATCTCTAACTGGATGCGTTTTTTGAATGCAAGTTGTTTGATAAATGCCAGACTGGATTGACAGAGATGATTGATGGAAACTGTAGTGTAATCCAGTTCCATTTGACCCGATTCAATTTTGGCGACATCTAAAATGTCGTTGATTAATTCTAGTAAGTGATAGCCACTGCGATCGATGGTTTGTAAAGCTTTAATTTGTGGTTCGTTGATACTGCCAAAGACTTGCTCTTGTAGCCCCTCGCTCATGCCCAGAATGGCATTGAGGGGAGTGCGGAGTTCGTGGCTCATATTAGCTAGGAATGCGTCTTTGAGCCTTGTAGCGCGGATTAATTCTTCGTTGGAAATGCCTAGTTGGGCGTTCGTTTCGGTCAGTTGGGCTTCTGCCCGTTGACGTTCGGCTAATTCTGTCTGTAATTGCTCAAAAAGATTAGACTGCTGAATGGCGATCACTAATTGGTTAGCCGTTTGTTTAAATAAATTAATCTCCCAATCTTCCCACTGGCGCGGACGATCGCAGTGATGGGCGATCAGTAATCCCCACAGGGTTTGATTCAGAATAATTGGAACTACAAGTTTAGCTCTGACATGGATGGATGCGAGGAATTCAATCAAGCAGGGTAAGACTGACTGGTTTTCATCTTCCCGATCGCTGAGGGCATACACTCTTCCTTGGATATAGCGATCGTAGTTCTTTTCTGGGAAAACCTCTTCAGGAAAGACGATATCCAGAATACGCGGCCATTTTGGCAAAACAGATTCCGCAATGGCAGCCCCCGTCCCTCCCGGAAACACGCGATAGACTAGCACTCGATCTGATTGCAAAACCTGATGGATTTCCTCAACAGTGACCTTGAGAATCTCGTTCAGGTTCAGAGATGACCGCATCCTGTGAGTAATCGATCCCAGTAAGCGTTCCTGTTTTGCCTGTTGTTCCAATCTCAGTTCGGCTTGTTTGCGATCGGTGATATCCGATAAAACTCCCTGGATATTAATCACTACTCCTTCAGCATTTTTAATAGCTGTGATGCTGCTTCTCACCCAAATATAATTACCATTGTTGTGGTGTTGTCGGAACTCAGAATTACTTGAGTTTTTAGAAAAATTGATATTCTGCTCATAATCACTATGCACGAATAGGAGCTCGTCTGGATGCACCAGCTCTCTAAACGGCTTACCAATCCATTCACTCTCTTCCCAGCCAAAAACATTCTTGAATTGCGGTGAGAGATAAGTGATCGTGCCATCTTTGTCAGATGACCAAATCACATCTTTACCTCCTTCTACTAGCCGCCGGAATTTACCTTCACTCTCTGCTAATTGAGCCTCAATTTGTTTGCGATCGGTAATGTCTTGGATCAAGGCCAGTATATAAATCAGTCCGTCGTTGCTCGATAGGATTGAGGCAGAAATGGCGATAGTGCGTTTCTGCCCATTTTGAAGCTGGATTTCCCTTTCCTGGGCAATAAAGCTTTCCCCTTCTTGTATCTGTCTGAGGTTGGCGATCGCCTGTTCTTGAGCTTCTGAATCCGGGTAAAGACTTTGATACCAACCCAAGTGGTTGATTTCTTCTAAGCTATAGCCCGTAATCGCTTGCATTTGCTGATTCCAGACTGTGAAGCGGAGAAAGGGAAATTCCTCAACTTCATAGAAAATGCAGAGCCCTTCTGCCATGTTTTCTACAATTTGTTGACGGAAGGTATTTTCCTGCTGGAGCGTTGCTTCGGCTAACTTGCGATCGGTAATGTCGAAACGAATGGCTAGATACTGAAAAGGTCGCCCGCCTTCGTCCAGAAAGGGAACGATCGTGCTGGCTACCCAGTACAGGCTACCGTTCTTCGTCCGATTGCAAATTTCACCGCGCCAAATCTGACGGCTGGTAATGGTGCGCCACAAGTCTTGAAAAAAGGCGGAGGGATGATAGCCAGATTTGACAATGCGATGGGTTTGGCCGATGAGTTCATCGCGGGAGTATCCAGAGACTGCACAGAAGCGATCGTTGACGTAGTTGATCGCCCCTTGAGCATCGGTGATGACGACAAGCGCGGAATAATCGAGGGCGAGTTTGAAAGCGGAGAGTTCTTGAATTAACTGTTGTCGTTCGACTTCAGCTTGTTTGCGATCGGTAATATCAAAGTTGACCCCAATCATGGTATGGGGATTGCCTTGGGCATCTCGCACCACCACTCCATTGGCTTTAATAAAGTGGATGCTGCCATCGGGATGCAACACCCGATACTCGGTATCGTATTCTGTCTGTCCCAAGACAGCTTGCTGGAGCAATGTTTCGGTGGAGGTGAGGTCATCGGGATGTAGCGTGTTCATCCAAAAGTCGTAGACCATATAGGAATCAGATTGTCTCGTGAGGCCAAACAGTTCGTACATCCGATCGTCCCCAAGGATGGTATTCTGTCCCAGGTTCCATTCCCAACAACCGATCGCGCCAGATTTGAGAGACAAGCCGAGACGATCTGATAGTTTCTGTAGTTCTGCTTCGGTTCGTTTGCGATCGCTAATATCTTTCGCGATGCCTAAAAAGCCCATAATTTGCTGATTGGCATCCTTGAGGGCGGTGATGGATAGCGACACAGGAAAGCGAGAGCCATCTTTACGGATATAGCTCGACTCTTCTTCGCTGACAATGCCTTGGCGTGCTTTGGCAACAAAAACCTCAAAGCCCGGAGGCACATCTTGCCCCAGTTCGGCAGAGAGGGATGCGGCCCGATCGATTACCTCGTTTACATCGTGGATGATTACGGGTGTGGCAATACCTACCATTTCTGCGGCACTGTAACCCAACATCCGTTCAGAGGCGGTATTAAAGGTCTGGATGATGCCAGTTAAGTCAGTAGAGATGATAGAATAATCAGCCCCATCAAGGATAGCGCGTTGAAGGCTGTTGACTTGCCAAAGCTCTTGGGTACGTTTTGCGACTTTGGCTTCTAGCGCTTGATTGAGTTGCCGAAGTTGTTCTTCAACCTTTTTGAGTTCTGTCAAATCCGTATTGGTACCCGAAATCCTAACGGGAGTGCCGCGATCGTTCCGCAAAATAAAACCACGCGCAATGACTGGAACATAATGTTCTTTTTTGTGCAGCAAACGAAACTCAATCTCGTAAGACTCAACGCCATTTGTTATTTGTTGGTGCAGAAACTGATTGACCCGATCTAAATCATCAGGGTGCATTAGTTGCTGCCATAGATCGGGCGCATTCTCAACTTCTCCAGGCTCATACCCTAAAATCCCCCACCAACGGGGAGAGTAGTAGATGTTGTTGTCAATCAGATTCCAATCCCACCAACCGTCATTGGAGCCTTTTAAAACTAAGCTTAATTGTTCTTGAGAAAGCATCAAAGCTTGTTCAGCCTGTTTGCGAACGCTAATGTCTCGAATCATCAAGAGGACTTCATCTTCACCGCTCTTTACAACTCTGACTTCTTCATCTTGCAGGCGATCGCCAATCTGCACCTGTTGTTCATAAATTTGCAGTTCTCCTGTGCGTAAGGCTTGCTCTAGGTGGTGTAGATGTCGGGTCGCAATCTCTGCTGGCACAACATCCACCATCGCCAAACTAACAGTATCGAAATCTGCGGGGAAAAAGTCGATCTCGCGATTTGCTCTCACGAACTCCCGATAAATACCATCGGCACCTACGCGAAACATGAGGTCTGGAATTGCCGCCAATATGGCTCGGCTTTGGGCTTCGCTCTGGATCAGGGCGGCTTCGGCTTGTTTGCGATCGCTAATATCGGTAATCGTGCCCACATAGCCAATGATTTGCCCATCGGCATCTTGCTCCGCCACCGACTGCCCATAAACCCACGTCACGCTGCTATCGGGGCTTTGAAAGCGATACTCTAGGCGAAAGGGGCGATTTTCTTGGTCGGATTGCTGCCACTCCGCTGCGATCCTGTCTCGATCGTCGGGGTGCAGCCCTTGTCGCCATCCTGCTCCGGCGGTGGCTTCTGGGGTGAGTCCAGCAATTTGACACCAGCGCTTGTTGGCATAGGTGCAGTTGCCCTCGGTATCGATGCGGAAAATGCCTACCGGGGCAGCGGCGGTCAGGGTAGCATAGCGCTGTTCACTCTCCCGCAGCCGCGCTTCCGCTTGCAGGCGCTCGGTCAATTGATCCTGCAATTTTTGGTGTGTGGTGGCTTGCTGAAGGGCGATTGTCAGTTGCAATGATAAGGCTTGCAGCAGTTCGACCTCTGCCGGTCGCCACTCGCGGGCGTGGCTTTCAGTGACATTGAGCAAGCCCCACAGTTGGTCGCCACACAGGAGCGGTACCAAAATTTTGGCGCGGGTCTGGAGACGGATCAGCCTGTCGCGGTGACAGTCTGACATTTCAGTCGTATAGATATCAGGCACGACGCGAATCTGCCCCTGGCGATAACTCTCTATGCGGTCTTGTCTAAAACAGGTGTCGTTAATCCGCTCGCCCACTAGGGAGAGTGACGAGTCAGTGGACTCGGCAACGGCGATCGTTTGCCAATTTGCTTCAAACTGCCAAATGTTAACGCGCTGGCAGCCCAGCAATTGCCGCACCTGTGCCACGGTTGTGTCCAGAATGGTTTGCAGGCTCAGAGACGATCGACTTTGGGTGGCGATCGCGGACACCAGTTGCTCCCGTTCTGCCTTAATCTGGAGGGCGCTCGTCCGGGCTTCAACTTTCTGCTCTAGTTCAACGGTGCGATTTTCCAGCAACTGAACCTTTTCCGCCTCTAACCGCACCACCTTTTCTTCCAACACCTCCACCAGCCTGTATAGCTCCAGTGGGTTGAGGACTTGCAGCAAATTGGTCTGGGTAACAATGCCCAATAGCTCCCCTTGCTCACCTGTCACCGCCAACCGACGAATCAAGCGCTGCTCCATGATTTGCTGCACAGTCCAGAGCGAATCGTCGGGTCTAACGGCAAAAATCGGCGTACTCATCACCGCTTGAGCCAGACAGGTTTCTAGATTCAAGCCCAATGCCTGAGACTGTACAATATGCCGCTCAGTCAGAATCCCCACCGGAATGTGTAGCGGTGCGGCTTGGCTGCCACCGGGTTGCACAATCATGACAGAACGGACGTGGTGCTTTGCCATCTGTTGAGCGATCTCCAGCATGGAACTGTCCGGCGCGGCACAAATGACCTCACTCGTCATCACCTCAGACACCAGGCGCAACCGCAAGAGATCTACAGGGCGAGAGGTTTGCTGGAGAGTTTCATGCGTTACCAGCCCCACCAAGCAATCCTGCTCGTCCAAGATTGGTATGTGGCGAATGTGATACTGCTGGAGCAGATTACTCGCAAAAAATAAATCGGTAAAAGCAGACTCGTGCAGGGTAATGACTGGATATGCCATCACCCCGCGAATCGATAGCTCCTCCAGAGAACGCTGCTGGGCAATCAGGCGCACCACGTCCCGCTCTGTCAAAATACCTAACAATCGTCCGTCTTCCACCACCACTACGCAGCTCGATCGGGCATCTAGAAGGAGTTCATCCAGTTGCTCATCCACAGTTTGGGCAGTATCACAGATAGTCCGCACACCACTCATCAGGGCGATCGCCGACTTTAGCGTCGTATCTGGTTTAACTATCAGGGGATCGCGGACGATCGCCAACTTTAGTTCTGATGGGGTGAGAGCTGTGACTCGGTTAAACATTGGTGTACAAGCATTTATTCTTTATTGTTCCCGTTAGCAATAGACAAGTTAATAAAACCGCAAAATTCTTAAACGTTGAGACCGTTGGGGTTTTGGGAAACCCACAATAATGCTAGCTCAAAAAAATTGAAAATAAATTAGGTACTAAATTTAGTAGATTTCCACTATTGAGCAATATCCCACCACTTTTACTGCATTGCTACATTATACAACAACTTGTAACACCTCAGCATTAGAGCGATTGCGTTCCTAAACTGAAAAATGGAGGAGGTTTTGCACGTTAATAAGTAGGTCAACCTAATTAGGGCTTGCTGAATAAGCCTAAAACCCTTACCTGAAAAGACTTTGACTCGTGATCGGCGTGGATCAAATGTAAGACTCGCAGCTCAAATTAGTCAAAAGCCATGCACAGTATCACTTTCGTTCATGTACCGAAAACTTGACCCAACCCCAAAAGCACCGTCCAACTTTGACCTTAACGGACAGGGACAATTGTCAGAGGATAATCGTTGGGTAATCATGGAAAAACTAATTCCGTGGTCAGAATTTGAAGTAGAATATGCCAAAAATTTCACCAGTTCAACGGGAGCGCCCGCCAAATCGTTTCGTATGGCCTTGGGGGCATTAATAATCAAAGAAAGATTAGGAACTAGCGACGCCGAAACAGTAGAACAAATAAGAGAAAACCCATACCTAAAATACTTCCTAGGTTTGAGTGGTTATAGTAATGAAGCACCATTCGACTCATCCATGTTCGTTTATTTTCGGCAAAGAATAGGTGTTAACCTAGTTAATAAAATCAATGAAAAAATGGTCAAAAACCAGACTGAAGTGCCAGGAGAGGAAGTAGAAAAAAAGTCATCAGACCTAAGTGAGCCTAAGAATCAAGGAAAATTAATATTAGACGCAACCTGCGCGCCAGCCGACATTAAATATCCGACGGACTTAGGACTATTAAATCAAGCAAGAGAACATACAGAAAAAATCATAGATGCTCTACACAATCAAATTCAGTCACCCGTAAAAAAAAACCGAGAACCTATCGAAACAGAGCCAGAAAAGAATACCTAACTCTAGCAAAAAAACGCAAACCACGACGAAAAGAAAGAAGAAAAGCAATTAAAAAAAATTGCAATACATCCAAATAAATTTGACGAATATAGAGCGAATGGGTGATCTACAGTTGCTGAGTAAATCTCATTATAAAATGCTGTTAGTAGTTGCAGAAGTCTACCGTCAACAGTTGTCAATGTATGAGAAGAAAGAACATAGTATTCCCGACAGAATAGTAAGTTTAAAGCAACCACATATCCGCCCCATTGTCAGAGGTAAAGCCGGGAAATCCGTTAAATTCGGGGCAAAACTGTCAGCCAGTTGTCGAAATGGGTACGTATTTTTAGACCGAATTAGTTGGAATAATTTCAACGAATCAGGAGACTTAAAAATACAAGTAGAAGCATTTAAACGATTCACCGGATTTTACCCTGAATCAATTCATGTAGATCGGATATATCGAACCCGAGACAATAGAGCTTGGTGCAAAGAAATCGGTATAAGAATGAGCGGCGTTCGTCTAGGAAGACCTGCCAAAAATATTAGCAAAGCAATAAAAGAACAAGCTCGATTAGACGAGGGAATTCGTAACTCAATTGAGGGGAAATTTGGGAGTTGCCCAAAAGAAGATTCAGCCTCGGTAGAGTGATGGCTAAACTTAATAATACTTCTGAAACAAGCATCGCCATAACTTTTCTGGTGATGAATCTTTCTGCCCTGCTACGGCAGGCTTTTTGGCTTTTTTTCTGTCTATTTCATAACAAAAACCTTTTTTGATGTTTTTTGGCTTAAATCATTGGTAAAAGCTATGTTTCGTAAGAACAAAATTGACAAAACTTATATTACCGAGGCGATCTCAAATTCACTCATCTTTCTAAATGCTGTTTTCTGACTTTTTCAGCAAGCCCTAATTAAATATAAAACGTTCGACTTGGTAATTGCCTGATCTGGCTCTAGCATTAACCGCTTTAATGATGGCTTAGGATAATTCGTATTCGTCTTCAAACACGCGACAGGCTAATTCGTCGCGACTCTGTGGTTCCCACACCCCCAATATCTTGAGGCGTCTGCCTCGTCGGCGTGTTTGGCGCAATCGTTTTTGACTGCCACGACGACTATAGCTATAGTCGGTAGGGCTTTGACAGTAGCAACCGGATTCGTCCAAGTATTTCAACCGAATCACTCCTTGTTCGGCCCATAATTGTAGCATTTCCCAATCCCGCCACTGCCCTTCTTCTGCTATAAGTCCCGAGTAGGTGAGTCGATCAAATCTTGGAAACAAAAAGCTCCCGCCACCAGGCGGGAGCTTTTTAAACATTAAGGGTAAAGCCTAAATTGCTCGATCTTACCCTTTTAAAATGTTGGAATTTTTGATATTTCGCGATGCTTACAGTGCGTTACCGCGAGGAAGAACTTCTTCTGGGAACATGAAGTTTTCGTGAGGTTGGTCGATCGGAGCCATCCAAGC
>NZ_JAUBTX010000007.1:0-60638 GCF_036705185.1 Microcoleus sp. B4-D4
CATATTAGTATTATGGCTCACCATGTACGCATTGTCCAGTCTTGTCCAATAAATTAATGATTAGAGGCATACCGATCAGTTTCGCCAGTTCTTCTCCCAACTTTCTTACATAATTGTGGGTACGGTGGATGTGACAGGCAGCCCCTGGGCTTCAATTCTGGTAGGGAAACCGGGCTTTGTATCAACGCCCGACGATCGTACCTTACAGATTGCAGCTAAACCCCTATTTGGCGATCCTTTCACAAATACTCTTGCCGAGCGCATCGATATCGGCTTGCTGGGAATTGAGTTCCATACCCGTCGTCGCAATCGTGTGAATGGTACTGTCACAGCAATAGACTCGGATCGCTTTGAAGTGCAAGTGGGACAAAGCTTTGGCAACTGTCCTAAATATATTCAAGCTCGGATGTTTGAGCTAATTGACCCAGATTCAGCAACACCGCAATCGATCCATCAATTCCAAATGCTTGGAGCCCAAGAACGTGCCACGATTGCTGGGGCTGATACCTTCTTCATTGCAACCGCTTATCAAAATACATCGGCAGGCATTGCTAGCGGGGTAGATGTTTCTCATCGCGGTGGCAAACCAGGCTTTGTGCGGCTGGATGATGACTGTACGCTGCTCGTTCCTGACTTCTCTGGCAATTGTCAGTTTAATACCTTTGGCAACCTAGAGTTGAATCCCAATGCAGGACTGCTATTTGTGGATTTCGATCTGGGCAACCTGCTCTATCTCACAGGCACAGCCGAAGTGATTTGGGAAGGTGCCCAAATCAATGACTACGAGGGAGCAGAGCGATTGTTTCGCTTCCACCTCGATCGCGGCTGTCGGGTAGAGGGCAGCCTCCCGCTGAGCTGGTCATCGCCAGCGTTCTCGCCTTTCCTGGATCGCACAGGTTTCTGATAAGGGCATCACTCGACATTCTTAAAGGAGCATATATGTCACTGATTAAAACACCATTCGGGCAACATTCCACCGCTGCCGAGGTGGTAAAGGGAATCGATCTTTCTGGCAAGCGGGCGATCGTCACTGGAGCAGCATCGGGCATCGGCATCGAGACAGCACGGGCACTCGCTCGTACAGGTGCTGAAGTGACCCTGGCTGTGCGTGACATCAATGCTGGTCAAAAGACAGCGGCTGACATCACTACTACTACGGGTAATGGAAACATTCACGTTGCCTTGCTGGATCTGACTGATCGAGCTTCGATCGCTACATTTGTCGATGCGTGGAATGAACCATTACATATCCTTGTCAATAATGCTGGTGTAATGGCATTGCCTGAACAATACACGTCCGAAGGCTGGGAGATGCAGTTTGCTACCAATCATCTTGGGCACTTTGCTCTGACACTCGGACTCCATCATGCACTGGCAGCGGCTGGTGCGGCACGTATCGTCTCCGTCAGTTCTAGCGGACACCTGCTCTCGCCAGTGGTCTTCGATGATATCCACTTCGCCTTTCGCCGTTACGATCCGTGGTTGGCATACGGACAGTCCAAGACTGCCATTGTCCTTTTCGCGGTTGGTGCAGCCTCACGCTGGTTGAAGGATGGCATTACGGCTAATGCTTTGATGCCGGGGGCGATCGCGACCAACCTTCAGCGCCATGTGGGTGGGATTCAGACACCACCAGAGCGGCAGAAAACACCGGAACAGGGTGCTGCCACCTCAGTTTTGCTGGCAACCTCCCCCTTGCTGAAGGGCATTGGCGGTCGCTACTTCGAGGATTGTAACGAAGCCGCGATCGTGCCTCGGCGAACCGAAGACTACAGTGGCGTTGCACCCTATGCTCTCAACTCGGACAACGCCGATCGCCTCTGGGAGGAATCGTTGCGCCTGCTTGCCTGACCGTGTTTTTAAACAGCGGTAATTAATCCTTTTGCTTGTATTGACTAATAAAAGACTTTAGCTGTTTTTCTTGAAACTTTTGAGCAAATTCACACAACTGCTCAGCAAAAGGAATAAAATTGGCATCCAAATTTTTTAAATGTTCGGCTTGTTTGATAATCGCTTTCAAATTGCCTTTCATAATTAAATCATAGAAAATATCAATTTCTTCTGGGGGTGGAGGAACTATAGCCGCAGCCGACGATAAGGCGCTATCTCGTTTAATACTTTTGGCAGGGGGAGGAAAGACTTCAACTAACTGTTCGTAGAGCCAAGATAGCCCTAAATGTCTGTGCAACAATCTAAATAAATCAGAAGCTTCTACAGGTTTGGGAAGAAAAGCATCCGCCCCAGCATCTAAACTATTGTGCTGGTCAGTTTCAAACACTGAAGCTGAGGAGACAATTATTACCATATCTTTCAATTCTGGCAATTGATGGAGATGGCGCATCAACTCAAATCCATCCATTACTGGCATTACCAAATCGGTGATAATCGCATCGGGAATTAACGAACGAGCTTTCTCTAACCCCTCAAGTCCATTGGCAGCTTCAAAAACTTCAAAACCCATAGGTGAGAGCAAATTAACAATCACAGAGCGATTTTCCCACCTGTCATCAACCACCAGAATTTTCCGCTTGCTGCCTTGATAGCCCACAATTGTTCCTTTTGATTTAACGACAAGTGCAGTCTTCCATTCGGCGCTAGAAGGCAAATCCAAATCAAACCAGAATTGACTCCCTGCCTGTGGCTTGCTGGTGACTTTAATGCTACTGCCCATAATTTGGACAATTTTGAAGCTAATTGCCAATCCCAATCCCGTTCCTTCTGCCATGCGCCCCGTGTCGCCTACTTGCTCGAAGGGTTGAAATATCTTTTGAATTTGTTCAGCACTCATTCCCACGCCTGTATCTTCAATTTGAAACCGAATTTTGTCGATCGCACTTAGTCCAGTCGATTCAGATTGAAGCGCTACTGACTCAACTACCGCGACTTTAAACGTTACGCTGCCAGCATCCGTAAACTTAATTGCGTTGCCCAAAAGGTTAATCAACACTTGCCGCAATCGTTTTTCGTCCGCGTGAATGCTGTTTGGGAGTGATGGGGAAAATTGGCAAATAAAAGAGACGCTTTTTTCTTGAGCTTTTAAGCTACAGATTTCGCTGACTGCTTGAAGAAACAAAGGAAAATGAAATTCTGTGGGATGCAGTTCCATTTTTCTAGCTTCTATTTTCGATAAGTCTAAAATATCATTAATCAGCGTTAATAAGTGAGAGCCGCATTGGTAAATGATGTTAATAGATTTGAGTTCTGTTTTTGGAAAGATGGGCGATCGCATCAAAATTTGAGCGTACCCCAAAATACCGTTGAGCGGCGTTCGCAACTCGTGGCTCATATTCGCCAAAAATTCGCTCTTGGCTTTGTTGGCTACTTCCGCAGTTTCTTTAGCTTCTTTTAATTCTGCTGTGCGTTCCTCGACGCGGATTTCTAACTCACTATTAGTTTTTTCTAAGGCGGTAAAAGACTCACGCAACTGACGAGCCATTTCGTTAAACGAATTGGCCAGCAAGCCCAGTTCTTCGATATCATTCACCTCAACTTTTTGTTCTAAATCGCCGCTCGCGATCGCTCTACTTGCATCCCTCAAACGCAGAATCGGGTTGGCTATCCAGCCAGAAGTGAAAATTCCGAGAGTGATAGCTAATCCTAACGCTAAAAGACACAGCAAAATGGTAGTGTGGGTGTTGGCATTAATTTTATCCATAAAGTCGGCTTCGGGGATGGCGACTACAATTAGCCAGTCCAAACCTCGATCGTCGCGCAGAGGAGTTACTTGAATAAATTCTCGCCTCCCGTCCCTCTCAAAATCAAGTTGTTGGCTGCTGTTAATTTGGTGCAGGTTGCCGAAGCGTTCTTGTAACTTCTTTGCTGTTAGTTTAATTAAGAAATTATTGCTTAATGAGGCTTTAATTCGCTCTGTTTCTTCACCCTTAATCACAAATACGGGATCGAGGGTTGAGGTACTCACCAGCATTTGCTCCCGATCCATAATGAATGCTTGTCCCGACTGACCGATTTTCAAGCGGCTGAGATATTTATTAAAAGGAAGGAAGAGGATGTAAGTGCCAAGTACGCCTTGAAGATTGCCAGACTTGTCGTATAAAGGCTGCGCGGCTGTGATCCCCAGTTCTTTACTTCTAAAATCAGCGTAAATTTCACTCCAAATCGGTTTGCCTGCGTTCGTAGCAGCCGTATACCAAGGCCGCGATCGCGGATTGTAGTTGGTAGTAACTCGCAGTAACTCGCCTCTATTTCCTTCTTTATTTGTCAAATAGTTATACAACTTTCCGGCAGTTAAGCTATTCATGCTCCCCACCTGAAACTCACCGTTATCTATACGTTTAGCTAGGAAAAAATCTTTGCCTGAAGCGCTGCTGTAAAAATTAAAAGAAACTGTGGTAAAGGCTTGAAGTTGATTCCATAGGTGGAGTTCCAGACTGCGAGCATTTTCTACGTCTACTTGACCTGAGTTAATAGCATTAGCATTGACTTGATTAACCAAGTGGGCAGTAGCTACATAAGCTTGAAGGCGTTCGGAGATGCGATCGCTAATTTCACTCCGTAACTCTGCGGCCACCTCGTTAACAGCTTTCTGTCCGTTGCGTAGGGAAAGCCACCCCACAAGCCCAACAGCCGCGAAGATTTGTAGGACAAAAGGGATGACCAGGACTCCACGCAGGGGAAATTTTCGGGAGCGATCGGCAGTTGGGCGCATAATAGAATTCTTAACCCAGCAAGTACCTTATTATAACTCCCAACACCCTATCGGTAACGTATCTCACACAACATTAATTCACAAGATTGAATGAATATTTCTTACAATCTATGACTGCTTTATCGGTATTTCGACAGAGAACTCTGTCCCCTGACCGGGTACTGAAGAGCAACTCAGTTGACCCCCGTGTTTCTCCACCACAATCTGATAACTAATACTCAATCCCAACCCCGTCCCCTTCCCAGTTGGTTTTGTGGTAAAAAAAGCTTCAAATAACTTAGACAGCACCGACTCTGGTATCCCAGGGCCATTATCAGCAATTCGGATTCGGATAAAATTGTCGTTGACTAATTCTGTGCGAATTGAAATGGTAGGATTTCGTACCGCCTCCCCTGTTTTCTCCTCAAAGGCATCAATTGCATTGGCAATTAAATTCATAAAGACTTGATTAATTTGTCCGGGATAGCATTCAACTAGCGGCAATTTGCCATATTCTTTAACTATCTCAATAGCCTTACTATTGCCGCAAGCTTTCAGCCTGTACCGCAAAATTAACAGGGCACTCTCTAGCCCTTCGTGAATATTTACTGCTACCTTAGTAGACGTATCCGTTCGGGAAAAATTTTGCAAAGATACACTAATATTGCTAATTCTATCAGCTCCTACCTTCATAGAAGTAATCATATTTGGCAGGTCTTCTAGCAGGTAATCTAGCTCAATTTCTTCAGCATGAGCGGTAATCTGAGGTACTGGATTAGGATAATGTTGCTGATAGGCTTCTAAGTGGCTGAGTAGGTCTCTGATATAGTCAGAAGCGTGGTTGAGATTGCCGAAAATAAAACTGACGGGATTGTTAATTTCGTGAGCCACCCCAGCCACTAACTGGCCCAAACTGGACATTTTTTCAGTTTGCACTAATTGAACTTGAGTTTGTTGTAAGTTATGTAAAGCCTGGGATAATTCAGCCGTTCGTTCTTGTACGCGCTGCTCTAGTTCCTGATTTTGTTTTTCAATTTTCTGAGTCAAAAAATGCAATTTTAGATGCAGTTTAACGCGAGCTAAAACTTCTTCTTGCTGAAAGGGTTTAGTTATATAATCCACTGCCCCTAAAGACAGACCTTTAACCTTATCAACGGTGTCAGACAGAGCGCTCATAAAAATCACGGGGATGTCAGCAGTTAAAGGATTTGCTTTCAGGCGATCGCAAGTTTCAAACCCATCTATCCCCGGCATCATTATATCCAACAAAATTAAATTAGGGAGTGCATAGCCCACCTTTTCAATAGCACTTTCTCCATCTTGTGCCACCCAAACCTCAAAGGAGGCATCATCCAACAAATTATAAAGTACCCCTAAGTTATTAGAGTTGTCATCTACGATTAAAACAATATCTTTCTTTTCAGAATCGGTGTTCATTTATTTGGCTCTTCATTACATATGATGCTTAACTTGTAATTAAGCATCATAACGCTTGCTGTACAATAAGGGTTCTAACCGTAGATCGCCCGTATTCTTAGCCTCAAACGCTAAAAATAATGACTACACTTATTACCTAGCGAAGCTTTTAGGCTAGCGGACAGGTCTGTTTAGCATACCAAGTAAGGAAGAACCGGAATGTGGTTTAAAATACCAAATTGCAGCAGTTTCACTTACCAAAAGGCTGTCCCCGGTAGTCCCCTGAAGGAAAGGAGCGACAGAATAAAACTGAATTCAAAGAAAAGTAGACATTTAGAGTTGTAAATTAGCATTGTAATGATGTACAAAGCGCCAAATTGCAGCAATATGATTTTCTAATTTTTTAGAGAAGGCTAAGCTCTTTCTTACCAGTCGAGACACTCGTTGTCGAATAGTACAGTTGAAGCGCTCGATATAGCTAGTAAAACCACTATCTTTATCTACGCTATGATGACGAATGCTTGGCAATACAGAATCATAAGCACTCCAATGGTCGGTATAAATTACTGCCGACTGACGGTACACTGGTGGCATTGAATTCCATAAAGATTGAGCCGATACTGCGCTACGATCTCCAATATGTACACCAACAATTTCCCTAGTCTGGGCATCCAATGCCAGCCAGACCCACTGCTGATTTCCTTTACTATCAACAAATGACCATAACTCATCCATCTGAACATTCAAGCGCTTTTTTTCTTTGGGAGTCACCTCCACTTGCTTCTTAACAGCAGCCGCTTGGCTATTAAGTAGTTAATCAAAATCAATTACATAATTATCTCCAAAACTTTTAAGAATTATTTCGACAGATGAAACAAGAGATTGCCAGCTAGAGTAGGCATCTATTTCGAGCCATTCATATTTTATAAACCGCCACAAAATCTCAATTAAATTCAATTCAGGTGAATAAGTCGGCAATTCAAATATAGTTAAGCCACGTTCTTTCCATTCTTCAATTTTATCTAAAATGGCATTGCTAGTATGAATAGAAGCTTGATCTACTACAATAAATGTTGGCCGCTTTACCACAGCAAAGAAAGTATCACTTGCAGGCTATAATGACATCAGAATTAATTGTCTGCTCTGAAACATAAGCATGAAGAATATTTTGCCGATTCATGATTCCTAAAACATTTAAACGCTTAGTTCTACGACTATCAATTGACAAATATTCACCAATATCTTGCCATCCATAAGGGACACAAGGGATGCCACAAAATCCGGATTAATCCAAATAGTATAAATCAATTTTTTCCTCATCTTCTAGTTGTTTTAATTCTGACAATTTTTGTTTTTTTTCCTTGTATTCTATGGGGTCTGGCTTTCCCCCAACACCTCGACGCATCCTATGCCAACTCATATTTTTTTTTGATTATTCTCTTAATTGTTTCCGTACTTGTATTAATAGACCATTCTTTTTTGATTTTTTGTACTACTTGCTTTAATTGTTTTGGTTGCAATTTTACCCAATCTTTAATTTGATCAGATTCTGCCGAATTAAAGGTTTTTTTTCTGCCTCTACCTGGTTTATTGTATAATCCGAGCATTCCCTCATTCTCCCATCGATTCAACCAATTATACATGGTCTTATAACTAATTTTAAATATTTTCAGCAGTTTTTTATTTTTGAAGTCTTGTGAAACCAAAATTAAAAACTGTGCTCTTTGGCGCACTTGATGATGTCTGCTTTCGCGATAAATTCGATTTAGCAATTTCAACGAAAGTGGATTGATGTCTCGAAGTAAAAACATATAAAATTTCCTTGAATACGATTCGATATTTTTAGTATATCATATTAGTTGTTTTGTGTAATTAATTTTGTTGAGCTACTTAACGTATCGCTGCACTGTATCTTCTGACACTTGAAGTACCCGAGCAATCCCTGCCTGAGAAATACGTTCAAGTAGCATCCGTGACATTAACTCTTTTTGTTCTTCTGTAATCGGCTTCCAGGCAGGATTTAAAACAAATTGACGACCACATTCTCGACATTTAAAATTTTGTTTGCCATGCCGAGTTCTACCGTTCCGACTAACTTCTTTTGAGCCACAATTAGGACAATGAGGAATCTCTACTGTCATATCACACTATGGTAAACACTTCTCTCTAATAGTAACTTACTCGCTCCTTTCCTTCAGGGCACTACCGCTGTCCCCAATATTGCCAGCATTCTTTGTTAAAAGGTGATTTCCACTTATAAATAAGCTCCAATTCCAGTTGCAGCCGCTGTTGGCGATTGCTCGGTGCGCCGTACCAAAATGCTATAGCTACACTCACATCCAGGGAATAACGTCGGTGTAGTTCGATGTAGTTGCCAATGTAGCTGTGGCAGTAGTGGTTCGCCCAGCGCTGTTTGGGAGTGCGGTGCGTTTCTCCTACGTACAACAACAATGGGAGCGCGTTATCGATAACGAAGTAGAGACAAGTACGGTCGCCCCAATCCGGTTTATCGCAGAATGAAAGGTTGTGCAATTCCAAGGTAAACGGGTCTATATTGTTGGGGTCACAGGGATTGGGTGTTAGCTCGAACAGCGTTCCCTGTTGCGGTTGTTCGGAGGCAGCAGATTGTTGGTGTTCAAAGATGCGCTGTTTCCAAGAATGCAGGGCATCAGAATTCATCGTTAGTGGAGTCTGTCGAGCTACAAAGTTTGGTTTAAATTCAGGGAAAAGTTCGAGTTGGTTCACAGGGTTATCAAATATTTAATTTAATCAACTAATGCTACGCCACTTTCTCCATTTCCACCGCTGCCAAACGAGCTTGGAGTACGAGTAAATTCACCGGGTCGATGCCGATGCTAAAAGTCATTAGTTTCATAGTTTCGGGAAGATATTGACTCAACTCGCTCTCAACCAGGCTGGAATACACTACCAACTCAAATTCATTGAGCGCTTTAGCTTTACTGTTTTGCACCATTTTAAAATAGAAGCTCTTGCAAAAGTTGATTCGACTAACAATTTATGACGCAGCCTTGTTCTGCGATTCCCTCAAACGCCTCATCATCAACAACATCGCTTGGTTTTCTTCAGTCTCGTCTTTGAGTTCGGATAAGGCGCGTTCTATCCTCAACAGCGGATGTTCTTCTCTTTCCCTTTTCTTCTTCTCAAAAACATTCTTTTGAGGGCTAACGATGCGAACCACCTCCGCACACTCGCTGCGTGGGCGCAACTGAGCAATCGCCTGAATGCACCGCCACAGTAAATCGCTCGATAAATCCTGCTTCCCCTGCCGCACCCTACTCCAAGTCTGGGGCGAAATGCTCGATAAATCCGCTAGGTCTTTTCCGTGTATGTCGGCCTGTTCGTCGCAGAGCCATTTCAATAGGGGCGTTTGGGGTTCAGCCATAGTAAAGATTTATCAAGAATGATTAACAATATTGTTTACCAACGGTAGAATAACTAAACGGAATTGCTAAGACTTTCTACCTATAGGGTAATTCAAAGTTAGCACACCTGCCAACAAACAAAAAAACAACCCGTTGCACACTAATGCGCCGGGTCAATTCAATTTAAATATTGGAGTTCTATCATGACAGATATTTCAGAAAATAGCAACACCCCAGCTAAAAATGTCAGCTTATTGAGGTTTTGGGAGCAGGAGGTGCTGCCCCGACTCACGGCTGACTTGGTGTACGACCATCCAGCGCATCAATTCCAGCGCAGTACCCAGAAGTGGCGGGGAGGCAGCCCTTTCAGAAAAAGTAAATCAGGAACTTCGTTTGCGGTGTGGCCCGATACTTTACGCTTTTACGATGCGGGATGCGAGTTTGCCGGCGACCCCATCGCTTATGTCCACAGTATTAAGGTGAATCGCTGGGAACATCCCAAGGGCATTGATTGGGTGGAAGCTTTGCGGGATGCAGCATCAAGGGTGGGAGTCACGCTACCCGAACGCGAACATACTCCCAGGGAAATCGAAGTAGCTTTGAAGTGGGAAGCGCGCCGGGGGATATTGGCTGCGGTGTACGCTCAGTGTCGGGATTGGCTGTGGAGTGAAGAAGGAACCAGCGCCCTCAACCATCTGATTGCCGAAAGGGGCATGAGTCGAGAAGCGATCGCTCAGTTGGGATTGGGCTATTACCACAGCAAGGATGAAGTTGCAGCAGCGCTCAAGGAGCAGAACCACAGCTTAGAGATTGCGGAAGAGGCGGGCGTGTTGACCCGCAAGTGGGAAGGATACGTTACTTTTCCCTGGCACACGGCATGGGGTCAACCGCTTACGGTGTACGGTCACTGTCCTACAAAACCTTTGCCTCTCAAAAAGCATCATCGGGGATGGAAGGGCGAGAGGGATGCAGCTTACCGGGCTTGGGGGAAACTCTCGGAAGCTCAGAAACTAGAGCAACCTTGGCTGGAACCGACCGTGCCTAAGAAGTACGCTTGCTGGAATCCCAAGGATGAGGAGGGCGCGTGGTTGGCAACCAAGGAATCACCGCTTTACTTTGATAGGGCAATCGCTGCGGGTCACAAAGAAGTGGTGGTGGTCGAGGGCGTTACCGATGCAGCGGTGGCTCAAGCATTGGGAGATACCAGAGCTGTGGCTTGTGTAGCTGCTAGTTTGTCGGGAGAGCAGGTGCAATCACTACGGCGTTCGGGTATCGAGAGAGCGGTGATTTGCCTCGACCCGGATAGCGCCGGAGATAAGGGGATTGAAAGCTGCATCAAATCTTTGATGTTGGCGGGCATCGTTCCTTACGTAGCTCCCCGATTGCCTGTGGGTGAAGATGGAGATGGCGACCCCGATAAGTTCATCATCCGCAATGGCATCGATGCTTGGCGGTCACATACCAACTTAGAACAAGCGACTCACGGGTTGAGGTGGAAAGCCCGACAAATAGCAGCTAGCTCTGGGGGTGACACCGATGCGGACAAGCAAGCAGTGCTCCTAGAAGCGACTAAGTGGGCAACCCATATCAAGGATGCAGCAGCGCTGAGCATATTCTATTGGCCGACTGTTGGTGAAGCGTTGGGTAGTTCACCGCCACCCTGGTTAGTGGAATTCGGTAAAGAATTGGATGCGGGCAATCAAGACCATTCAGAGCAAGTTACTAAGTGTCCAGACCGCAAGCGGGATGCGTTTTATCGAAACCTATGCGACAAGTTGGGTCTGGACTTTAATTACTACACCAGGGGGCGCACCTTTGATGACTTTACGGTAAGGAAGGTATTCGGAACGCATTACAAAGCGATTAATAACGCCATGTATCAATACACCGGGGCGGGGTGGTGGCAGCGACAGGATGAAAAACGGTGCGAACACGCGATTGCAGCAGTCAGCGAAAAGGTATTCAAACTCAGGCAAATAAACAAGTGGGAATGGGAGGAAACGTTTCCCTTTTCTAGTGAAAGCTGCACCAACTCCGCATTCAAGTACGCCATGAAGCGCCTGTACATAGAACCTCCACAACACAGGCACTTTAGAGCTTTTCAGAACGGCACCGTGGATATGAGAACGGGGGAACTCCTGCCCCACGACCCCACTCGCTACCTCACTTCTGCCATTGAATCGGATTACGTTCCCAATCGCCCTTGCCCCCAAGTTTTCCTGGATTTCATCACTTCTGCTTTTGGTGAAGACCAACTGGATGCGGTGAGAGCCTACACTTCGATGCTGATTGACCCTACCGCACCCTACGGCAAGTTTATTCACATCATCGGACCTTCGGGTTCGGGTAAGGGAACGTTACTCAGACTCTGGGGCGAAATCTTTGGGTTGGAGGATTCCCATTCGGGCGACTTTGTAGAGTTGAGCAATCCAGAAGCGCGGCACCAACACCTCACGGGTAAATCTCTGTACACCATTCCTGACACCGGGGGCTACATCACCGGGATTCGACCGTTTTATGAATTGGTGGATAACGGTAAACTTTCGGGTCGCAGCCTTTATTCATCCTGCGGGTACACCAAAGAGTGGAACTGCCGCTTTGTTGCAGCTTCCGTTGACCACCTGCAAATAGAAAACGCGGGTGATGGTTGGGATAGACGTTGTTTGCCATTGCTGTCGAAGGGGCGGGAAGGATTGGAAGACCCCTACCTGCGCCACAAACTTTCGGCAGTGAAGGCGGATATCGTATCCTGGGCGTTGGCAATGCCCAAAAGCGAACGCGATGCCGTATTGCTGCAACCTTCCAAGAACAGTCGCATCCGCCTTGCCAAACTTGATGCCGCTACCTACGGCGACCCAGTACGCAGCTTCATCGATTTGTGCTTCCGACCTACTGAAAGTGTTTCCCAAATCCAGAACCACGAACTGCACAGTTGGTTTATCGCTTACTGCAAAGCGCACGGCTACTCGGACAACCGGGGCATGAGCAAGTTCATCGCTCACTTAAAAACAGTAATCCCCCAACACCACGTAGCCCGACAGCGCAAAGATGGCGAGTTGCAACCCGCTCACTGGACACACATCACCCTATTACCCGGTGTCATGGTCGATGTTTCCCTCGCTGATGATGCTTCTAACGGCTACCAGGGTAAACCAAACCAACACCCCGAACCCGAATGGCGGTGTGCCAAATTCCGCTGCTCAGAAGGCGGTTTGCTGGCTTTTGAAGAATGGAACGAACAACAAAAGATGGGCAACGCTATCCCTGATTTGAGTCAACCAAGCGATGGGGGCATAACGGGATGTGACACCGCACCGCCTGCATCGCTAAGCAACAACATCGCGTTAACTCCAGGGGGTTTGGATAGCGATTGGGGTACTTCCTCAACCGAGGAAAGGGTGGAAGATGTTCCGCATCAACGAGACACCTTGCCTCAGAAAATAGGTGAGGAGTTGCTCTGTGCCCAGATATACCCCACTCCTCCCACTCGCTTGCTCGATATCGGTGAATGGGTATCCCAGTTGTCCGAACTAGCCAACCGATATGACACCACCTACGAAGCGGTGAAGGGATTGGGCGTACCGAATCACCAACGCCCTGAAATCTTTGCTGCACTAACACCCCAAGTAAAAGAACGGCTTAAGGAATTGAGGGCAAAGTTTGAGATACGGATTCCCCAGGATATCGATAAGTGGAAGCAGGCAATCGCAGCTTGGTCGATGTTGGATGCAGAAACTCTGAACGCTCAGTGGGAACAGTTTGATTTGTGGAGTCAATGCTTGTTGGGTATCGGTAATTGGGTGGAAAGCATTGATAAATCAGGATTGTTTGACCTTGCTGCATCGGTGTATACCCAAACAATTGAATCGGCTATAGAAGCATCTCAAGCTATTGTGGATGTCGAACTACCCAATACCGGTGCTGCAACAAATATTGAACCAAAACAGCTCAATTTGTTGCCAGAAATTCAGCCACCTTTAGAACCTGAAAATAAATTTTAATCCGAGTCATAGAATTGGTTTTAACCATGAATAACAACTGCCTAAACTGTGGTTCACCTAACATTTATCGCCTTCATCCGCATAGCTTAGATATTTCCTGCGACAGTTGTAATTACCGATGGCAAGCCAAACAAGTTTTGGCTCCAATTCTTCAACAAAAGTTCTGGCTCAGCAAACCTTTAAAAGGGTTTCATTATGTCGAAGTGTGGCGCTCATCAAACAATCCCCAGAAGTTCGCCTATCGATTGGCTTATAGTGCTTCGCTCTATGGTGAGTTAAAGGGTGAATTCGATACGCCAGAATTCGCGTTAGAAGCGGGACTTAAGGATGCTAAAGGAGTGCTAGCACCCACCGAACAACCCATTTAATAGTGCCATGCACTCATCCAAGGAAGTATCAACCATGATGCGAACGCTTTCACTATTCAGCGGTATCGGCGGTTTTGAGCTAGCATCCACCGCCATAAATTGTTTCAAAGTCGAACAGTTTGTAGAAATCGATGAGGATGCTCAATATGTACTCCGACAACACTATCCACACATCCCAATCCACAGCGACATCCGAACTTTTAGCGCAGCCCCAGGACAATACGACTGCATTTGGGGAGGCTTCCCCTGTACCGGTACAAGCAACGCCGGAAAGCGAGAAGGATTGGCTCACCCAGACTCAAGTTTGTGGTGGCAAATGCTCAGAATTATCCTTGAAGCTAGACCCAGCTTTGTGGTTGTCGAGAATCCAGAAGGCTTGCTCGTCCGAGGAGGTAGAGAAGTCGTTGCCTCTTTGCGAATGGCGGGATATTGTTGCGAAGACCCGCTCCTCCTATCGGCAAAGGAAGTTGGAGCTGGGCATCAACGAAACCGAGTCTTTATCATCGCTTTCCTTCAGAACTTTGCACAGCAGCAATACAAGCACCAATTCAAATCCTGCGGGGCTGACGAAATGCGAGCAATCGCTCAGGAAGCTAGGCATAATTTCCCCATTCCACTATTTGTCCGCGATGGGAATGGAGTTGATATTTGGATTCCCCCTGGGCTGGACGGATTGCCTTGCCACCAGAACATCACTATCTCCGACTTTGGAGTCAAGAGCAAAACCAAAGGTAGAATCCGAGCCAGATACACATTCGCTAAAACAGTCATGCCAGGACAAGCTTACATTGCCCTCAAACGGGTGCAGCATCTTGCCAAAGCTTTCGGAATTATCGATTGAAAACATCACTGAGTTTGCATTATCGGGACTGGCTATTAGCTTCGGTAAAACGCTGCCGTACCTTACTTGCAAAACGGTGACTCGCCGCGCTTGGAAGAACAGCCACGCCAAGAAATTTATTAACGCTTTCCAGCAGAATAAGCTAATCAAAGCTTTGGATAAAGATATCCGCTATAAAGGCAAACAAATCGGTTGGTGTCGGTTGCTCTGCGCTCCCTACAAAGAACAACTTTCGGTCATGCCCGATGCAGATTTGCAGGCTGAAGGTGGAATGTGTTCATCAGTCGCAGAGTTCGTCAAATGCTACTTTAAAGGCAACAGCACTCAGGAAGTTTGGGTAATTCGCTTTGAATTTGTGGCAATGGATCTACTAGCATCAACCAATACTCCCGAACTGCTTGGTGTATACTCTGACTCTGAAACTAAAGCTGATAGCAACTCTCACATTAGCTCAACAAATGATAGTATACACCAAGCCTCATTAGCTCCCCTTGGTGTATACCCAACACTTGAGCCTAAAACTAACAGCAACTGTGCCTTGGCTTTATCAACTGATGGTATACACCAAGCCTTACCCAACTATCACACAGTTCCTGGTATAGACCAAAATAGCGGCAAGCAAGTTAATACCAACGCCGCCATCTCTTCACCAGTCGATAGTATACACCAAATCTCAACACCAAGTCTTGGTGTATACCCCAGCTATGGCAATCAAAGTGACAGTAATACGACAAAGGATTCACTAGCCGAGAGTATACACCAAACGCCTGTAGTTCAGGGTGGTAGCGGGTTGGTGTACAGTTTTTGGAAGGGTGAAAGCATAGTAAATCATTATCGCTACAAAGTTAAAATTAACGGTAAGTGGCAGGTGAAAAGTATCTACATTCCTGTGGGGAAGCTCCCTAAAGTGAGAGAAGCTATAGCCAACAAATTAGGAGTAGCTGCGATAGTGGTTGAGGTGTTGGGTAAACAATTGTGATTGATTGTTCCCTCTTTTTCACACCAGGCGGTAGCTTTTTCTTGGGACTCTCTTAGCTCTTTGATTTCTTTACAATTCATTCAACATCTATCCACATCACTCGATTCGTTGGTGTAGTCCATTCCTGCGTTGCTTCACCTCTCACCATTATCGGGGGTCTAACCCCTTATTTTTAGTGACAAGGCGATCAGGGCATTGTGGGGGGTCTAACCCTTGATTTTACCCTGATCGGCTAACATACCACGCTAAATCAATACTTTAAGGATTATCAAGGTGATCAGGGTACATCGTAGGGCGTCACCCCTCATTATGCCCCGATCGCTAAAAACACAACGTAAAATCAAGGGTTTGAAGAGTGCGATCGGGGCGATCGGGGCGATCGGGGTACTACTCCCTAAAAAAATAAAGGGGTAGGGGTAGTTCCTCACAACAACAGACACCCCTTAATAAAAAAGGTGAGGAGTTAGCGATCGCCCCGATCACCCTGATCGTCACCCTCAAACCCATATAACACTAGGAATTGAGAAGGCGATCGGGGCATCATAAGGGGTGACTGGCCTGGAATGGATAACAGCAGGAATGCGGGGTACGTGCTGTGCTGCGATAAAATTGATAGCAACTCTTTCGTTACTTGGCAAACAAGCAGTATACACCAAACTCTATTAAAAGCCTTGGTGTATACTAGAGCGCTCACATAAAAGCTAATAGCAACTTCCCAATTACTTGACAAAATGTGAGTATACACCAAGCTCCATTATTAGGCGTTGGTGTATACTATCTGGGAATAGAGGAGAGAGCGGCATTGTGCTAAGTAATGGCGATCGCGGTTGTGGATAATCAAAGGAAGAGCGCGAGAGTGGTGAACAACGGTGTAGGTATTGTGAGTCAGATAGCGCGCAGGTATGCCCAAAGTATCTTCGATTAAGTGTTTCAGTTCGGTGTGGAATAGCACTTCTCGAACGTACCCCACCGCGTAATTATGCCATCACTGTAAGCAATACCCGCATGATTCCTCGATCGCCCCGTGATAGCGCTAACCACCAAAGTGTGGCGAATGAGTTGGTAAGCCTGAATGAGCACTTCACACCGCAGTGCGGGAATTTCAATGGTGCTCAGAACGTAAAGCAACGTCACAACATCAGCCGCTCTTTTGGGAGTGCGGGGGAAGTAGTAAGGGTCGTAACCGCGAGAACGAAAATTCATTGCTTGGAGGAAGCTAACATCATCACCGCGACCGCATCCATAATCCAAGTGTGCGTGATGGGGTAATAGAATCCACGCATCAACGGTAGCAGCCATAGGTAAGCTCAATTCCTGGCGTTTTAGTGCAGCTTTGTGTCGGGGTACTGTCAACTGATCGGCGTTTTTTAAGGTCATTGCAAGATTCAATTATTAATATAAACTCTATAAATATTTTAAATTTAATGCTACCGCATGGCTGAAAACAATAGGGATTAAGCTATGCTCTACGCTTTAATTAACAAAACAGGCATTCATCGGTTAGAAGTTGCACAAAAGTTGGAACTAGCCGACCTACAAAACCGAGTCGGCGTTGAAGGTGAGGATGCGTATATAGAATACCTGTGCCATCAATTCACTGACCCCAACATCGACCTAATCTGTGACGAGGAATTCTTGAACAAGGAATTAGCCTTAACCTGCATCACCCGCCGAAGTATTGCACTGCGCGGTCAAGTAATTGCTGCTGCTTGTACCGAAGACGGCGATACCATTGGACTAACCGAAGCTCAGTTTCAATTAGTTGCCGCTAATCTAACTTTTGTGCTAATCCTCTAATCAATCATGCCCCAAGTGCGGACTTGGGGCGACTCCATTATTTTAAATAGAAAATGATTGTTTCAGGCTTAATGTTAAAATAAAAAGCAAATTAATTTAAATAAAATAGCTATCGCTAGGGTAGACAAATAGTAAGTTAGAGAGGTCATCATGCACTGCAACCTAGGATTATATTGCCCTCAAATGGGTTTAGATGAATGCGGTGAGTGCATCAACAAAGAACTGTGCCATGAATATACAAAAGCCTGGAATATATACGAAATAGTGCGACTCAAAGGATTACCAGGCGCGGTGTATCTGTGTTGGCATAGCAGAGATGTTCATATCGAATGGGCTGATGAAAAGTGGGGTTTTAAGCACCTGAATAACTGCGATTGGTTGCTGCACTACACCGCATCATTAAACTCTTTTGACCAATGGCAACACGCCTATTACAAACTCAGCTCTAGAAACAACACCAAGTACGTCCGCACTGAATTATTTGATGAGTTTGAAGCGTTGAGAAAGCAGGTAGACACCGAATATGGAAAAAGTCAAGAAAGCAGCGCTCTGATTCTCTTTGAATAACAGAAGCCAAAACAATGACAAGAAAGATTCACAACCTCCTCCGAAAAGCTTGTTTCGTAAAATGCCGCAATCCTTGCCATCACGAACGAGGCTACAGCTTAAAGCATCATAAAAACGCAGCCCGCATCCAAGTTTACTTTAACTCGTTTTAGTTGTTAGATGAGGCAGACCGACTTTTGCACACCCAAGGAATAAGGGTAGTGAAAAGCTTACCCCACCAATCTCAAGGCTGTTTTCTTTCTATTGAACTAAACCAGGAGCCACAACAATGATAGGAACGCACTTTATCGAATTACCCGTACCAATGCCACCCATGTTACCTGAAATGGTAGGAGCCAACAACACTCAATACTTTGCTCTTTACTATCAAGGAAGCAAAGCCACATGGAGCAACGGTAGGGCAGGAAGTACCTTCAGTTACTACGCCGTGTACGCACCTTTAATCGAACACATAGCCCTAGCAATTCACTTAGAACCGTACAACTTAGGCGCCGATGATGAGCTGCCAGAACACGCTATTTTATGCGACTGCGCTTTGAATAAAATGTATGTCGGCGCGTACAAAGAAATCGATTATTTCTTGTTGCAGCAGCATTCCGATGAGTTACCCAAGTTATCGCAACAAGAGTTTGAAGTAGCCGTAAAAGCGTTAGAAGATATGAGCTTAGCGCAGATGCAAAGTTTGGGAATGTTCGAGATGTTCGGCAACACCAACCCCCAAGCGCGCCAACAAACTGCAGAGTTAGTGCATTGGTTAGACCGACAAATCACCGAAGAATTGATACAGCAGTACATCCAATCAGCAAATCGGGGTAATTGGACAGCGATGATGGCATTAGAGACTCTCAAACGCAGAATCTTGGAAGCTAAGAAACAGCAACAGCAACTTGATAGCAATTAAAACACTGATGCCGGGAAGTATCCATATTACAGCCCCGGCACGGGTACAAACTACTGAAAGTTTATTGAAGTCGGAGTTAGCCCATGAAGCGATTAACTTGGAGAGATAAAGCTATCCATAGCATTGCCAGCGCTCTTCTGGAGTACGAAGCTCAATGCTTGTTAATGGGAGAAGCAATGGAAGGGAAAAGCGCTAAGAAATGGATATCCAAAGAGCGCTACCCCTTCGGCTTTAGGGAATACACGCCCTATCGGATATGGCTCCAAGAAGTTGCCAAAATTCCCTATTTCATTAGCACGGGATGGCCGGCAGTATCTTATTTGGGATGGCGTAACGGATTATCAAAGCGCCACCGAAGAAGCAATGCAGCCAACGACGGGCAACTCAGCTTGTTTTAAGTAATAGTCGGGCTGAGTGCAATGCTTCGGTGAGATACGCCGATCGCTAATCTTGCCCTAACGCTACATCGCAACCGTTATTGTTTCTAGGTTTGTGGGGTTTGCATCCGAGAAAGGGGATTGCAAGCGGGACACAGCAAGCGGTTGTTGTGGAGCTTCTTAAGTTTGCGTTCTTGGTTCCACCCGCCATCCCAAGTCCTCACCAACACCAACTCGCGCCCTTGCTCCACTTTGCCTTGGTGTTCCTTCAAGCGTTAGCGAAGCCCTCGAAGAGGATCGCCCACAGGTTTATCAAGAAACTGGGTTGAAAACCCCGTCCTTATAGGACGGCTTTAATTGTAACCTTTTGTTGTATAAGTCAATATCTTGTGCCGACTGAGGTAGCATAAATATGGAGGTAAAACAATGCTAGTTTTTGAGTTCAAAGCATACGGAAAACCAAACCAGTTCAAAGCGGTAGATGAAGCAATTCGTACCGCTCAATTTGTTCGCAATAGTTGTTTGCGCTATTGGATGGACAATCCAAAAAAGAACAAATATGATTTGAATAAATACTGCGCGGTACTGGCAGCAACTTTTCCGTTTGCCGACGAACTCAATTCCCAAGCAAGACAGTCGAGTGCTGAACGCGCTTGGACTGCTATCTCCCGGTTCTATGAAAACTGCCAGAAAAAGATTCCTGGTAAAAAAGGCTATCCACAGTTCCAAAGAGACTGTCGTTCAGTTGAATACAAGGCAACTGGATGGAAGCTTGCAGACGACAGAAAGTCGATAACCTTCACTGATAAAAAGGGTATTGGTAAACTCAAACTAAAAGGTACACGCGACTTGCATTTCTACTCCTTCACCCAAATCAAAAGGGTGAGATTGGTGAAACGTGCGGACGGTGTATACGTCCAACTCTGTATTGATGTTGACAGGAAGGAAAATACAGAGACAACTGGGAATACCATTGGGTTCGATGTTGGATTGAAAGAATACTACACTGATTCAAATGGAGTTAAGGTTGAGAACCCTAGATTCCTGAGAAAAGGGGAACATATTCTCAAGCGTAGTCAACGTCGAGTATCCAGAAAAGTTAAAGGTTCAAAAAACAGAGGCAAGGCTAGGCAGATTCTAGGCAAACGCCACCTCAAAATAAGTAGGCAGCGCAAAGACCATGCAGTAAAACTTGCAAGGTGCGTAATCTCATCAAACGATGTAGTCGTCTACGAAGATTTGAGAATCAAAAACATGGTGAAGAATCATTGCTTAGCTAAGTCTATTAACGACGCTTCTTGGTATCAATTTCGTGTTTGGCTTGAATACTTCGGAAAAGTATTTGAGCGCGTGACGGTGGCGGTAAATCCGCAATATACTAGCCAAGAATGCTCGCGTCTGCGGTGTAATTGTCAAGAAAACGCTATCTACAAGAACGCACGTTTGTAAGTGCGGTTGTGTTTTAGATCGTGATGAAAATGCAGCTAGAAACATCCTAAGTCGAGGATTGGGTACGGTAGGGCATACCGGAACCTTTGGTCTTGAGCCAAGTAACGCTTCGGGAGAATTGACCTCTACTGTTGTTGGAGAAATCCTGCCTCAGCAAGTCGGCTCGTAGATCGAAGAATCCCCATGCCTTCAGGCTGGGGAGTGTCAATGGTGCTCCCAAGTAATGAGAAGCCGTACCTCTGGGATTGCTCAAATTGCCGATAACTGGCTGCCTGGGGTGCTGCTGCTTGAAATACATCAAGAAAAGACAGGGCTTTTTTGTCCCCCACAAGAACATAGAACGCAGACTTTGCATTTAGCTGCATAGGCAGACACAGCCTTGTTGTTCAGCCGGTGTGCATAACGGCTGTGGCGCTGCCAATTTTCTCACACTTTTAAAACTTGATTTATAAATCAACATACGTGTCGTAACTTGACTATTAAATCAATTCACTTGTTGTTAAAAACGCTAAAAATTGGCTAATTTTTGTGCGCTCTAAAGTCAGGTGTTTGCAGTAATAAATCAGGCAAGTGCTGTACAAAATTAGTAAGAATACAGGTATTTGCAGGGACTGCACTTTACCTGTATTTACCTGCAAATATCCCGCAAACGCCTGACTTTATACAACACTTGCCTGACTTTTTGTGTTGTTTCTGCTTTTACCTGTTGAAGCTGGTTATGGCTGGTTATGGTTGTTTTTGATAGGTAGCAAGCAATGTTTTTGTCCGTACAAAGCTTTATTTATTACTTTAAAATAAAAATGATGCGCCCTAATGAATGCGGCATCCTAACCGCAACATAGGGTTTAAGACTTGCTTAAGCTTTAATTACAAATGTAGTTACTTGTGCTACGAGCTAAGTTGAATATTCTATCGACTCACTTGCTCAAGCTTGTGCTCTGTTGAAATCCAAACTGCTAATATCCAATTTTCGACTCTTAGCTATCTTTGTGACTGATAAAGCTATGGTCGATGTTGAATTTGCTGAACCCAACCTACAAGCAAAAGCGATCGATAAAATGGCGAGTTAAGTCCAAGCTCGATCGTCCGACAGCGAGCATCGACATCTTTACTAGCTGCAAAATCGCACACAGAATAGCTGGACACGATCGCGTCAGGCATCGGCCAATGCCGAACTACACCAACTGGCTTGCGTCTTGTCTGGTGACGCTCCATCATAAAGCCGGCGAACCTGTACACTAACTGACTCGCTGGGTGTTTCGATTCCAATTGCGATCGCATATAGCTGTTGTTGCAGCAGTTCGGACATCAAAGATATTACTTTTTTTGCATGACCTGAAAAACTTTGACTCTGCAATACAATTGTGGAACCTATGCCCTCGAACGAGATTGTATCATGCCGCCAATGCCAACAGTCACAGTCAAGTCAGGATACAAGCCCCAATCTATTGATACCAGCATTGAGGTGGACGTGCTGATGTTTCAGCTATTGCGGCAGTTAACGCCCCAACAAAAAGTACAGCGGACTTGCGCTTTCAATCAATCGGTCCGAAAGATGGCAATATCGGGAATAAAGAACCAGTATCCCAATGCAACTGAGGCAAAAGTTCGGCAAGAATTTATTAAAAGGTGCTTGGGCGCTGAGTGGATAAAAGCTTTATCAAATAGCAAAGATTGGGGTGAACTTGTGATTGCAGATCCGATCGAATTAGCGCAAAAAATAGCCGACATCTTGCTACCGCTGAATATTCCCTATGTGGTGGGAGGTTCGGTGGCGAGTTCGCTGCTGGGAGAAAACAGGTCAACGCAAGATTTGGACTTAGTAATTGACCTGGAAGCGCGAACAGCACAGAGGCTAATTGATGCCATGTCAGGCGAGTTTTACATCAGCGATTCGGCTGTGAATGAAGCAATTGCTAAGTCAAGAACAGCACCCCGCGAATCGTCTTTCAATGTCATATATTTGCCTTCTATGGAGAAAGCGGATATTTTTGTGATGAGCAGCGATGACCATTTTTCCACTTCGGTGATGAGTCGTCGCCAACTTTACCCTATTAGCGGTTTAACAGAGGAGGGAATCTACATCTACTCGCCTGAAGATATCGTCCTGCAAAAACTCAGTTGGTACAAACTAATTCCTGGCGGTTCTCAAAAGCAGTGGAGGGATGTGTTGGGAGTTTTGAAGGTGCAAGGGGAACGACTGGATATCGCTTACTTAAACCAGTGGGCTCTTACACTCAAACTAACAGATTTGCTCTCTGGAGCGCTGCTTGAATCAGGGCATTAAGAGTCGGCATCGCTTCCAAAATAGAAGCTTTCATTGGTAGAAGTGGGGGTAACTTTTATTTTAGTTCTGATATTGAAGACATCGTGGCATTGCTCGACGGGCGTTTTAGTTTGTTCGAGGAAGTGCAGCAAGCTGACGAAGAAGTGAAAGCATTTTTAAGTAGCTACACAAAATCAATTACATCAAGACTCCTTGCTGGGCAAGGGTTTCACGCGAAATATTGTGTAATTAATTTTGCACAACTACTTATCAGGGTGGTTTCGAGCCGAGCTGGAAAATCTGTGCGAAATCGCGCCTGCTTTCCTCTCACCCGTTGCTAAAATTTCAGGTCGCTCTCGCTTGCTCTTGCAAAGAATTGAAAGGCTGGCGATGGTAGTTTAGTAGTTGACTGCTAGCAATAGACGGCAGCGGACACTCGATAGAGGTAAGCCTTACACTCGCAAACAGCTTGGCGGGCGAGCGCAAAAACCAGATAGTCCAGCCTCAACTTTATGGCTGGCATAGTGGGTACTACGCTACAAAATCGCTTCATAAATTTTAGCTGCCTGCCAATTTTCTTACACTTGCTCAACTTGATTTTTAATTCAATTCCGATGCCATAACTTGACTATTAAATCAATTCGGATTTTGTTAAAAAGGCTAAAAAATAGCTAATTTTTGGGGAGTGTCAAAGTCAGCTAAAGTCAGGCGTTTGCAGTACAAAGTCAGAAGTTTGCTGTACAAAGTTAGTGAGAATGCAGGTATTTGCAGGGACTGCACTTTACCTGTATTTACACGAAAATATCCCGCAAAAGCCTGACTTTATACAGCAAACACCAGACTTTTTGTGCTGTTCCTGCTTTTACTTGTTGAGGCTGGTTATGGCTGTTCTTGATAGGTAGCAAGCAATGTTTGTGTCCGTACAAAACCTGACTAATGCGTGCAGACAAAAAATCATGCACCCTTATGAATGGGGCATCATAGGTGTTAAGTAGCTTGATTTTTACCCGCTCTTCGATTGTGCCGGCTGCTCACATTGCTCCTGTTGTTGTGACAACTTCGTAGCAGCACAGGCATCAATTGCCACAACTTTCCCGTCACACCTGGGTAGCGAGCGATCGGCTTGAGCGACAGCTCGATCGCCCACGACGGAGCTCATAGAATCAAACAGGCTCACGACTACCCATCTCGCGCCGTAGCTTCAGCTATTGAGAAGGATTTTGTGGCGGCAATCGACGCGGGCCTTTCTTGCATCAACCGATGTTTTGGCGATCGTCGGCAAGGCGCAATTTGAAGAGTTTAAGCAGCTAAAAGGTGAGGGGCGAGCTCATAAAAACGCATAAAAACGCATATTGCCGAAAGTTTTCCTAGGTCTGCCACTCTTTGATTTTCCCTTGCTGACCACGAAGAAACCAGGGGCGATCGGCTTGTTGGGCAGTCTGATTGCTCCTGGTTGATTCCCCGGTAAATCGATAGGGAATAAGAAATTACTATTTCTATAAATGGATAAGCGGGGAAATTTGATTTCCTTGACCGGCGTTGCAACGATCGCAGACGCTCTCGCCCTTAAGACACCTACTTAGGGTCTGCTCTTAACCTGCCTTCATACCAACAGTTTAGCCGATTGCAAAACGCGGGCCCGACAACAGCAATTTATGCAACTGTCAAGGCTGACATAACGGCTGCTACGCTGCCAAATTTTTCGCACTTGCTCAACTTGATTTTTTATTCAATTCCGATGCCAAAACTTGACTATTAAATCAATCCAAGTTTTGTTAAAAACGCTAAAAAATAGCTAATTTTTGGCGAGTGTCAAAGTCAGGCAAGTGCAGTATAAAGTCAGGCAAGTGCAGTATAAAATCATGGAGATTACAGGTATTTGCAGGGGGTGCACTTTACCTGTATTTACACGAAAATATCCTGCAAATGCCTGACTTTTTCGGTCAAATTACTGCTTTTTTGTGCAAGGACTGCCTTTGCTTGTTGAGGCTAGTTATGGCTGGTTATGGCTGTTCTCTCTCGGTAGCAAGCAATGGTTTTGTCCGTACAAAGCTTTATTTATTACTTTTAAATAAAAATAATGCACCTCATGAATGCGGACTTCTAGCCGCCTGGTCAGGTTTAAGACTTTCTTAAGCTTTAATGACAAATGTAGCTAACTGTAATACAAATTAAGCTGAATATTATACAGCTATAAGAAATCAGAGGGAGAAAGTAGCTGACAACGCCCTCGACTGTAGAGCAAACACTTTAAGCAAATGGATCGATTGTCATTTATTGAGTAGCGCTCGCAACCAGTTATCCTCAAATGGCGGGGGTAACATTACGCCCCTATTTTGCTCTTTTGGGTGAAGATGAAAGTAGTTATATATTTATAAAATGAGATAAACTCAACTATTCTCATGGCTATGAAGCTCAATAAATTGCCTCAAAATCAGCTCAATCAGTCAAATCAGCTCAATCAGTCAAATCACAGACTTTCGAGTCGGCTGGAACTGAGATTGTCTGACTCTGACTACAATCAAATTAAAGCAAAAGCCGAGCAAGTAAATTTGAGCATGAGCGACTTCATGCGCCGTGCAGCTTTGAGTCGAGCCATGCCGCGCCCTCTAGCTGCATTCGACTTAAAAGCCTATCAAGTGTTATGCAAGATTGATGCCCAATTGAGAATTGCAGGAAACAACCTCAATCAAATTACTAAAGCTTGCAATAGTGCTGTGGCATTGGGAGAACCAGTTCTTGTCAATACAGGACTCTTAGAAAGCGTACAGCAACTCATTCGAGAAAACGGGGGTGCAATTAAAGCTATAGTTGCAAACCTCGCCAAATCTACAGTACGCTAACTATTAACCAGCCTGGGCTTTACCGCCTGAGCTATCGATTCAAGCAACTGACGGTTTTTCGGTTATGATTGGCAAACAAATCAAAGGTACAGGCTTTCGGGGCTGTCTGAACTACGTGCTGGGCAAAAAAGACGCCGCTCTAATTGGCGGTACTATGTGCGGACAAACTCCTGAAGAATTGGCTGCTGAATTTGCTATCGCCCGACAACTAAGACCTAACCTGAAAGTAGCAGTTTTTCACGCCACTTTATCTGTCGCAAGCACTGAAAAACTAGAAGATTTTGAAGAAAATGACCAACGCTGGCTGACGATCGCAGCTAACTACATGAAAGCGATGGAATTTGACAACAACCAGTATGCAGTTGTCAAGCACAGCGATACAGACCACGACCACATTCACATTGTCGCCAGTCGCATTCGCCTAGATGGAGGTGTTGTTGACGATAGCTGGGACTATTACAAAAGCCAAGAAACTATTCGCCAGCTTGAACGGAACTACAGCCTGGAAACTGTTACACCCAGTTGGGAAACAGACAAGCGAGCTCCGACTACAGGAGAACGCAGGCAATTAAAAAGCAAGGGAAACAAGAGTGTCCGGGTGCAATTGCAAGACCTAATTGATGAAGTTACCCAAGACAACCCAACTATGCCAGAATTTGTTGAACGGTTGCAGCAACAAGGTGTAGAGGTACAAGTCGGACTGACTCGAAACGGGTTCAGTAAAGGCATTTCTTACAATTTAGATGGGGTAGCTTTAAGTGGCTCTCAGTTGGGTAAAGCCTACACTTTTTATGGATTGCAGAAGCATCGAGGTATTAGTTATGACCAACAGCGAGATAGCGCCTTAATTGAAGCTTTAATGCAGTCACAACACTTAGCGAGTGTCCCCGGCGAGGCTGAGAAATATGAGTTAGAGTTGCAACCATCTGAGCTAGCAGAAACTGCACCTCTAACTCCTGCTACAGCAAATGAGTTAGAGTTGCAATTATCAATCCTGCCTGAAAGGAATGAAACTCAGTGGGTCAGAGTGCGATCGCATCTAGCAGTCGAGTACAGTTTCCCTTTAGAATTGCTTAATTTATTGCACTCTCATTCTTGGCTGTATGCCGGCTCAGAAAAGGCTGTCTTTACGGCACGGACGCTTGAGGGAGAAGCCAGCTTCGCTTTTGTTCTAGATGAAAGAGGTAACTTTACTACAACCCATCCCCTGTCATCTGAAGCTGTTTTCTGGGTAGCCACTACCGGAGAAATTGAGCGAGCTGTGATTGCTTGTAACCCAATCGAAGCCCTTTCAATTTTGCTTATTGAACAGGAAAATAGCCAGGAAAACTCTGCAACAGCACCAGCCACAATTTACCTAGGAATTGAACGAGCTTCACAACTGCCTATAGAATTGTTACAAGAACTCGATAGCGTTATTATAGCGATCGCCGAAAATTCTCAGCTCGCTCGAAATGCAAGCGAGCTGCTACCGGATGCAGAACTTGTCAGTCCACAGTCAAGTTGGAATGATACTTGGATACAATTAATTGAGCTAGAACAGCAAACTAATCAACAAAATAACCAACAGTATAAACAGCACAGTCAAGACATTGAACTGGATTAGTTGTTGCCACTTAAGATTTTGACTTTTATTAAATAAAAGCGCTAGCTAACAAATTTCATGGTTGCGACATAAATAAATTCCTGGGTAGTTCTGCCATATCAGGGTTTTGATAACGCTGGGTTAACCGTTTTATCCCCCCAAGTATCCTTACCAGGTAGGACTACCAATTACTGATTACTGCCACTAACTATTACAGCTTTTTTAACGTATTTATCAACTATTTTATCGGAGCTATTAAGTAAATTGAGACGGCGCTTGCTTAAATAATCTGTGAGTCAACATGGGTAAAAAAAATTATTTATACATTTTATTGTACTCACTAACATTTACGAAAAAACAAATTTATGAGCGCTGTCGCGCCCAAAAATAAAGCATCGGACAAAAAAAATGGAACTATCGCAAACCTACACCTATTACTTCAATAATTTAACCTGCGTCCACCAAACAGAAAACGAACTGTACATCATGGGGAGGGAAACAACACTTGTCCTAAATTTTCAACAAACAAGCTATCAAACGCTTGACCAAATAATCCAGGCTCTGCGACTTGTGAGGGACAAAAAAATCCAAGACAGAAAGTCAATTGTTGAGCAAGAACTGCTGGCATTAAACTTCCAATTCACGGAAGAAAGCAGCAATGACAGCAGCAACGGTAGCAACGGCAGCAGCAACGGCAGCAGCAAAAACTGCGAGCTAAAAATCGACTGGTAATTCAATTATGCCGGAGAGACAAGTTTGTTTCTCCGGCAGCCAATAGCAAACATCTTTCACCACATTCAAAAATGGCAAACAAAATGGCAGGATACGTGTATCTCCTGCACTAAGAGCAAGCCGATATGTTCGAGTCGTCCGACGCAACACTACGTCGGCTGGACAATCATATTTGGACGAAAGGCTTCTTCTGATCTAAAAAAGGCCGAGGGGCAAAGTTTTGTGGCGCTGCCCGAGAACCTCGCTTTCAGATGAAGAGCGTATATACTTGAAATAAAACTCTCGAAGATATTAAACACAACGAGTCAGTACAACCATGTCTGCTAAAGATGTCTTTCACGAAGTCGTTAAAATCGCTCTCCAGAAAGATGGATGGCAGATTACTCACGATCCATATACTTTACAAGCAGGAACTCTAGAACTTTACATCGACTTGGGTGCCGAAAGGATGGTTGCGGCAGAAAAAGACGGACAAAAAATTGCCGTTGAAATCAAAAGCTTTATTGGCCCCTCCAAAATCTCCCAGTTTTACACAGCATTAGGACAATTCATTAGTTATCGAGCAGCTTTGCAACAACAAGAAACTGACCGCCTTTTATACCTAGCAGTACCCAGCAATGTCTACGATAGTTTTTTTACAATGGGGTTTATTCAGTCTTTAATTCAACAAAACCAAATTCATTTAATTGTTTACGATATAGAGCAGGAGGCGATCGCACAATGGCAAATGTAGACCTTTATAGGCAGCACATCCAAAATCTTCTCTCCCAACACGCTAGTCTTGTTTGGGATGAGCGAATTCAGGCTCAAACTATCTTTGATACCGAGCGCGATCATTATCAATTAGTATATGTGGGCTGGCGCAATCAGCGGCGAATTTATGGCCCGGTTTTGCACCTGGATATTATGGACAATAAAATTTGGATTCAGCAGGATGGAACCGAGGTGGGCATTGCTAACGAACTCGTAGAATTAGGAGTTCCTAAACAAGACATTATACTGGGTTTTGACCCACCGAATATGCGACAATTAAGTGAATTTGCAGTCGAATGAACTACATCTCATTGATGAAGATTTAGCTTTTTAAAATGCTAGTCTTTTTAACATTTAACTGCTTTCATTAGCTTGCATAGATAGTTATAACTGGGTGTTATGTTTTGTACTTCAATTCAACACCCAGTTGCTTGTGCATAATTCCTGTATAGCAATCGCCAAGGCGCTTTGGTCTTCTTTTTCGGTGCATTTCTACGGAGTTTATCCTGAGCGTAGCCCAAGGACCGGGTGACCGAAATATCCTAACAACCTTGGCGGTTGCTGTATCTATTGCTTTCGCCAATACGCATCTACCCCTCGTCCCCGACATTCCAAACGCCTAGCATCCCTTTCCCGGCGCAATAGACGGCGAATCAAATCAATTCCGACTGTTGGACACCGTTCCTGCAATTCCCTAATGGAGAATTCTTGAGGCAAATTGTTAATCGCATCCAATACGATCGCCGTTTTCGTTCCTTTTGCGGATGTAACATATCCCACCCGCTGCTCAAACTCCCGATAAGCTGATAGCAGCATGACTCCCAAGAAATACTCCCACCAAGGTAATAAGTTATGCTGCCCTTCATGCCATCCTTGGGAAGATTGGTAAAGCGTATCGTAGTAACTCTCCTTAGTTCTCTCCACAATTCGTTCCAAACTAATAAATCGCCCCACCTCATAACCAGCTTTGTATAGCAGCAACAAAGTCAGCAACCTTGCCATCCGCCCGTTTCCATCTAAAAATGGATGAATGCACAAGAAATCCAAAATATAAGTGGGAATCAGCAATAAAGGTTCTATCTCGCCCGACTCCCAGAGGCGATTAAACCGTTCTTGCAGGCGTTCCATTGCAGCAGGAGTAGCATAAGCGGGAGTAGGTTGAAACCTCACCACTTTAGTCCCGTCAGGATAAGTAGCGCTAATTTCATTATCCACTGTTTTCCAGCGCCCGCCTGTATTAACAGCAAATTGGTAAAGGTCGCGGTGCAGTTGTAAAATAACCCCTGTACTAAAAGGAATGTGGCTATAACTGTTGTGAATTGTAGTTAGCACGTCCCGATAACCCGCAATTTCTTGTTCTGAACGATCGCGCGGCGTTGTTTTTTCTGTTACTAATTTCTTAATCCGTTCTAGCGGCACAGTAATGCCTTCAATGCGGTTAGAAGATTCGGTACTCTGAATAACCGCAGCTTGGCGCAAAGTGCCTAAAACTTGTGGGGCTTGTTGTTTGAATAACTCCTGCTTACCCTTGTACTCTCCAATCAAACGAATTGTTTGCAGAAGTCTTTGATTGAGCAATTGACCTTCAATGAACCCCTCTTCAAATGACAGCATATCTATTTCAACTCCTTTGTATTAATTATAAACATTTATCGCAGTCAATAACTCGGATATTGCGTGCGCTCGCATCAAAACTTTGAAACCCGATTGCAAGCAGAACCGACACCAAATCCAGATAAATAAGTAAGGCGATAATTGCTTTTAGCCATAGCCCTTGCCTCTCTTGTTGTCCAAGGTTTGACGCTCAGCAAATCGGGTTCAGTTTCCAGTTGCTTTAAATAAGAGCGATCGCCCGTTACAAAGGCGATCGCCTGAGCCAGGAATTTGCAACAGCTCAAAGGAGCCTGAACTACCTGCTTTTCAGTAAACCTAACCACAATCCAATTCCACTCTAAGAATAATTGATTGCGGCGCATATCCCTGTCAGCATCGCAGCAGTGAGTGGGCTTCTTAGATTTGCCAGCATAAGGTTCATCAATCTCGACATCAATTCCGAGTCCAGATCGAGTGTGAATTACAATAAAATCTGCTGAATAGCTCCTCTGAGATGACGGAATTTTAAACTCTGCTGCTTGGACAACTTCCTCGAAATATTGCTGTAAGTATTGCAAAAAGCGTTGTTCGCTCACTCCTTGCCGAGCTTGAGATATGCCATTAGGAGTAACCCGAAGTGACATCAAATCTTTGAACGATCGATTTCTGTGCTGTAAGTCAATTTTTACACTTTTAAAAACTGTCTGCAACTCTTCTTTCCCTGACTTAAAACTAGAAAATTCCTGCTGTTTGTTAGATAACGTCTCTTGTTGAGATAATCTTTTTTGTTGGGATAATATCTCTTGTTGGGATAATATCTCTTGTTGTTTGTACTCAAGAATTTGCTGTTTATACCTAGATAGCAGTTTTTGACGGCAACCAAACACATAACTATAAGCAGCCGCAATTAAACATGAATAAGCAGCTACTACCAACAGCATTTCCCACCACAGCCAACCCCAGGAAATAGCTAACAGCGGAAGTGCGATCGCACCATAGAGCCAAAACACCCAAATTAACCACAGCAACTTGACAGGTAACACCACAGGTGGTTGAGGCGGAGTCAGCAAAACAACAGGTTGCTCGAATTGTTGAGTTTCTTGAAGTTGGGATGAGGTGGCACAACTAGAACTTGCCTCTGGCAAAGGATATTGATGGCAGAACTGCATTACCACTTTTGGGTAAAAAACTATAGGATAATTCATATCTTTAAATACTCCTTTTTTTAAGAGCGCGGTCGCGCTATTTTTAAGAAAATCTTTTGAATTGTATGCCAAAAACCACCCAGTCAAACTCACAAAAATTAACTCATTTTCAACCATGTCGCAAGATTCAAAAGGACAAACTAATCTCTCTTAAATCCGACGCGGCAACAATGGCTGCACTTGCTCAAATCGAAGAACGCCGCGATTATTATCACACCTGCATCAACGGAGGATACTAAGCATGAATTTAGCCACAGCGACGCTTGCTCAAAGTTCAACAACTGCGGCTCAACTTTGGCATCAACTAGAGTCAGCAGAAAGCTCAGAAGAAATTGACCAACTGCTGCAATCCCTTTGGCAAACCCAAGAAACCCAGGAACTTGCTGTAGATGCCCATGCCGACTTAGCCGACCAAATTGATGCCGAAATTGCAGGAATTACAGCCCGGATGCAGTATTTGATAGAACTGCATTCAAAAGCTATCAACAAACTCCAGGGGTGGAGAGAGCGGTTAGACAAAACCGTTCTCTACTTCAACGAGTGCGGCGTGTTAACTTCCGAAATTCTTGGCAAACACCGCCGCATTGCTGTCAAGGAAAATCCGCCTACCTGTGAAGTTTTGATTGACCCATCTCAACTGCCAGAACCCTATCGCCGAGTCGAAACAAAAACCGTAATTTCTGCCGACAAAAAGGCGATTGCAGACGCTTGGAAACAAGGAATGCCTGTAGATGGTACTAAGGTTTTCCGCAAGCGCAAAGTGGTTTACAGCTTGCTTCCAGGTAACAATTTGCACTCTCTTCAAGCCAACCAGACGCTTGAGAGTCGTTCTTCGGATAAAACGCAGTCCAAAAAACGGCGTTAGCCATCTTTTCAGGTGTCAGAAATGTCTTGATTTGACACCTGAATTATTAGACATATCCGAGTTAGACACCTCCGAATTATACCATTTATGAAAAGTCATGCAACAGTAGCAACAGTAGGTTGATGTCGTGAAATAAACCCAACGATTCAAAGTGTAGCAAGACTTTTTAGAAATGGTATTACAATGTGACACGTTTGTTTTGTAAGAGCGAAGACTTAATTTCGGTCGGTATCTCTTATAAATCAATCCAGTATTGAGGGTTCTCCACTTGTTCTTCGGTGACGTTGAACAACGTTGATGCTCTACCTTTAATAACCCCGTTAGCGTCGAGGTTCAAACCTCCGAATTGCTGGCTGTTTTCACCTTCTCCAAAAGCAACGCGGGCAAGTGCATCGCGATCGGAGAAATAATCCCGTTGGCTTTCCATAGCCGTAGTTGTGCGAACTACTTTCACTTTTTTTCTCCACATTGGGATTGTCATTCTGATTGTAACACGCTACTTTTTTCTTCTAAACCCCTCCAATTGGAGGGGGTGAATATCACTCAGTAGCAGGAATTTGTGAAGGAACAACCTTGTCAAAATCTGGACTATTACTGTGCGTAAGTCCTAAAAATGTAAAAACTAGGATTCAGGAGCTAATCAATGAGCAGAAGAAAAGTTACCCCAGAATATCGCTCCACAGAATGGGTAGCTGGGGAAGGACTAAAAATCCCAGTCTTTGATATGTCCTTGACTGACAGTAGAGCAAAGGGGCGATACCAAGCTGAATCAGAAGTGCTGCGTAACTCCCTGCTTGAACTGCTTTTTGAACCTGAAGAATTAGCATCCCTAAGCATCGTTAAACCTGACCCAAATGATAGCAGCTTCGACCCTCTCAAAAACATCGACTTCGGAGATGGCATTGGCAGAAGAGTTGCTTTCAGCTCAGGCAAAAATGTGTATTTTGCAGACAAAGAACTCTCAACCAAACTGTTGAGCGTATTCAAAACTCAACCCGACCACGCCTGTCGCTACGGCTCACTGCTAGTTAGCAGTTGCAACCAAGGAGCCAAATTGTTAGATAGCTCCCTTGACGGCGAAACCTTGCGAGTCAAAATTGTGGATTCTCAAAGCGATGACCAAAGTGAAAAAGCGAAAGCTCATAAGTGGCAAACCGGAGACTGTCACGGTAAAATTTCACCGGCACTAGCGCAACAATTAGGAGGGAATTACAACCGACCTTTTCAATTCAGATTTGCCTGGATGCAGGAATGGGGACAAGAAGACTGCCACACTCCCGAAATTAGCTTTCTTGCCAAAGGAACGCTGTTGCCTGATACTAATTTAACCTCCGACTTGGATTATGATATCATTATGGATCGCTCCTCTATCAAAGGAGTTGCTAAAAACCAATTAGCTGAACTTATCCCCTGTGGCGACTACGAATTTCCCAAAGCTATACTGGGAAATCGAGGCAACGCCAAAGTAACTGAATACGAAAATTCCTGGCAATTTTCGATTTGGTATTCCGAAGCAGCTATTGGGGCTGACATCGCCACACCGACTAAAGTTGAAGCCCAAAAACTAGCTGACTTGCAAAATAACCGGCTGCAACTTGCCAAATACTTAGTAGAGCAACACGATAAAAAAGCTGCTTTTCAATCCAAATTTCACGAAGACAGCAGCGGATTAGAAGACGAAACAGATGAAAAAGCCCAACGCAACGAATCCCGACTAATATCAATTTTGAGGAACGACAAACTCGGTCAACTCCTCGACTTTCCCAAAGTCGTCGATTTCATGCAAGAACAACTGGCTAAAAAGTGGAAAGACTTAGCAATTAAGGGAGCAATTCATCACGGTTCAGCAATGGCTCAACCTTGTGAAAACCTCAAACCTGGTACAATTGTTGCACCCCACTTGCGACACGGCACAGAAGTTATCGTTACCCGATACCCAATTGTCAGTAAAGATAACATCCGCCGCTACACAGTAGACAACAAAAGCCACCGTGAATTAACGCAGTACAAAGGGTGCGTTTTCATTCGTTCTGACCAAGCTATGCAGCATCATCAATGCGATTTTGATGGCGATCAATTAGTGATTACGCCTGCTTCGCGAATGCCGAATATCGCTTCTGAAACCAGGCACGCTAATCAAGAGAATGAGTACGATGCAGTTGAGAAGCGAGAGAAAGTTGACTACACTAAAGCTACCGATAGTGATGGCGAGCGCAAGTATACCAAATTGCGGCAAATTGCCGTAGCGATCGCCCAAAATAAAATCGGCTGGGTGGCTACCTTAATCGGGAGAGTGCAATCGTCAGCAGCAGAACCGGGACAGCCAAAAAGTTTATTCAATCAACAGAAGCGGCAGCTTCTTGGAAAGCTGTTTGATGCCCTGCAAATTGAAGTGGATAGTCCCAAAAGTGCTACTCGTACCGAAGACCACCACCCCACATTATTGTCCAAGGCTAAGCAGTGGTCAGAACAGCACCCAAGCTACCTATTTGACTATAAAGACGACCCCAGGCTTTACAAAACGGTGCCATTACCTATAGGAGACGGCACCGCTATCAATTGCATCGCTAGGGAGGCTGTTAACCCAGAGTGGGAACCGACTCGTTTAAAAAGCCGTCACCGCGACGAATTTCGCTACCTGTTTGAGTCTCCTTCGGACTTAGATGAGCGAGAAAAATGGGAGAAACATTATGTCAGGTGGGCGCAAGATATTAAGGAACGCTATCGAGAAAGGATGGGCGAAATCCACTTGGATTGCAGCGACGATTCTAAGGCAATTAAAGAAGCCGTCAGCAAGTTATACGAGAGCTTAAGAGCCGATGTGACCGAAGCTTGGACTGACCCTGAAGAACGGTTTTTAGCTGCTAGTGCGATGTGGCACGTCGAAACCGCAAATCCCAACTTAGAAGTCCCTCGCAAAGCTTGTAAGGAACTTTCTCGCCAACTGTTGATTGAATTCAACTTTGAACCTGAGTACGAGCGACTGCACGAAGCAATGCCAAAAGACACTTACGTTTTGAGCGTCCCTTTCGAGGAATTTGAATTGGATGGCAGCGGTAAGACTGTCAGGGATAAGAAGCGACAACCAGTTGGCAAAGACTTAGCTGGACATTGGAAAGAATTGTTAGACAGCAAAGGTATTAAATATGAAGCAACTGTGCATCCGAGCCTGCCAATGGTAAATTTTGCCTTAATTGAACCCAGCGAAAAACTGGTGGGAATTCTTGAGAATAAGTTTGGCGAGAATGCCAACGACATCGACGGTTTAGACTTAACCTACCGCGATGGTCTTGGCCGCACAAAAGATGTGAGTTCACGCATTGTAGCTCCTGCTGATTATACTTGGCTTGAGTCCCAAAACCAAACACCTAAAGCAGCACTGGTTCTCAACCTATTTACCGATGAAATTTGCCAGCAATTGCAAACCTTTCAGTTTGACAGAGCTGAACTGATTGGGCAGAAGTACAATGACTTGAAAGATGTTGACTTTAGCAGTCCCAAATGGAGGCAGAAAACATTGACTTTTGAGGTGGGTTCTGTTAGCGGTACCGATTCAAGGCGCGACGGCAGCCCTATTGTCCTCCTTGACGGGCAAGAGCTAGCTATGTTCTCTGCTAGTTCACCTAAATTGCCGATCGGCACTACCTTTGAGGCCACTATTGAACCCTCGCCTAAAGGTAGTGCTCTGATCTTAAACATCAACCCTAGCTCTGTGCAACTAATTGAATCAGTTGAGGAACTTTCAGAAGTCGCGCCAACTCCTTGTCAAGAGCGATCGCTTGTATCGCCAACTCCTTGTCAAGAGCGACCGCTTGTATCGCCAACCCCTACCCAAAAGCGATCGCAATCCGTATCGCCAACCTCTACCCAAAACAAACAGCCGTCTCAACCCGAAGACATTCCTGCCAGCCCCGCCTACCTCTCACAATTGCTGAAAGATGCGATTTGTGAAGCATATAACCAAACTGGAGAAACTACAATTCCTGTGGGAAACTGGACAGCTTTTATTAGCAAATCTCGCAATAATGTTAGGTGTTTAGTCAGAGATGAAGCTGATAATCCGGTCTTAGCTGCTGACTTGAAAACAGGTCAAGTTATTAAGAAGCTTTCGGAAAACAACAGCTCTCAGTTTATCAAATACCTCAGAGAGGTTGATGCTGAATTAGCAGCCACATCCTCAAAAATTAGAGTTGCCGACGCACAACTTTAACATCAGTTACCGCACATCTAAGAACGGGTAGGTGTGAACGCCAGGAAGCTCGTTGACCTAACAGTTAGTTTTTTAGTGAGTTTCAAACAGGAACTATTTATTAATGGACGACTATTCCCCCTCCGATTGGAGGGGGTAACTTTAACTCCCCAAAACCGCTCTTCCGAGTGAAGTCAGTAGGCACACTGCTCGAATTTCATGGGAAATATCCACTCATCCCACCCCAAAAATTATGCCCACAAAAACAGCATCCCGAAACCGAAGCCAGGGAAACTACATCACCCCTAACACAGCAGAGGGCAAGAAAATCCTCAACTACCTAAGAAATCGCTGCGAGAAAGCTTTAGATTACTGCCTGGAAAACGGACTCACCAGTGTAGAAGATTTTGCCGATGCAGTTGAAGAACTAACGGAAGCCGACGGCAAACCTGGCATTAGCGTGGAGGTCAAGCACAACGGACTCGTCCTCAGTTTGAGCGATCGACCAGAGTACGGCTCTACCACAGGAAAGTACATGATGGAACACTTGGGAGAGCCGGACGACAACCGATTTACTAAAACAGGAATTGAAGCATTACTCGATTCGCCTCGAACTAAAACAAGGTCGAAAAAAGACGATTTACTAGATGAATTGGATGATGAGCCACCCTCCCCCAAATCTAAATCTAAAGCTGCAAGTAAGTCTAAAAAAGACGATTTACTAGATGAGTTAGAGGATGATGAACCATCGCACCGCTCGAAATCTAAAGCGGCAAGTAAGTCTAAAAAAGACGATTTACTAGATGAGTTAGAGGATGATGAACCATCGCACCGCTCGAAATCTAAAGCCAATACCAAATCTAAAAAAAAAGAAATAGAAAATTATTGGGATGACGACGAGCCATTACCCAACTCGAAAACCAAAAATAAACATCGAGAAGATGACTTAGAGGAGTTGCAGTCGGAGGAACCACTGGTTAAATCTCAAGCCTTAAACCGCTCTCGGAGAAATCAACTAAGTGATTTAGATGAGTTTGAACTCAAAGAACCTCAACCTAAAGCTAAGCCTCAAACTAAAAGCCACCTTCAAAACTCTGAGCGAGAACATTTGGAAGACGAAGAATTATCAGCTAAATCCCCAACCAAAAGAAAACTTCAGACAGATGAAGCGGTAGAAACTGCGGAATCCTTAGCAGCCACACATTCAAAAATTAGAACTAGCCAACAGCGACCTCAAGGCCAGAAATCAAACGACCAGAACATCGATAGTATCCTCGATGCTGCTGTACAAGTTAGCGGTAGAACAGCCATTTCTGGAAGTGAGGTTGAAGGTACAACTGTCAGCGGTATGAGCGCTCAAGTTGCGGTTCTCGCTACTCTGATTGGCAAAAAAGCAGCTTCTCAAATTATAGAAGCTGCTCTTGGGGCTGGAAAAGAGCGCCAAGTTGCCGATATTGTCAAAAGGCTCAAAGCTCAAAGCCAGCGGGCTGACTCGCTCTCCCAGCGGGTTACCAACTTGGTTGAAGCGGATTCAGTTACAGATGCAATGGTCGAATCCGAAGCTTTACCAATAGCTGAACCGGAGCCAGAACCGGAACAAAACATCTTACCTGAACAGGATGCCGAATTTGTCTCAACACCAGGTATGCTCTTAGCTAAAGCTGTTAGCAAAGTTCACGGAAAAGTTGATAAAATCTCCGGCAGTGTGAGAGACAACAATTCTGAAAAGACGGCTTCTATTAAAATTGACACAGAGGCGAGTTTTGAAGAGCAACTCGTACAAATAAATGAAGCACTCAACCGACTTGAAAAGCGACTCGATACCCTAGAAGAGCGAATAGAAGCTTTAGAGAATAAACTTTCCCTTCAAAGCGAGACAGGTGTTCAAGCTGCAGATGCAAAAGTAGAACCGCCCGACAGCTCAACTCCATCTCTCAGCGACCAATTCGTACAAAACGGAACAGAAATAGGTGAAAAAATTTCATTAGAATCAACAATCCCAGCTAGCAGCGCTAACACTACTGCTAAAAAAATCACTTTGACAGCCCAAAATCTTACTCAGGACTCCCAACTTGCAGCAACACTAGCAAAAATTTACAGCCTAGCTGAAGAAGAAGCAAATGCGGAAGGCGTTGCATTAGAAGATGGAGTTGATTTGGGAGAAGCCAAACTTTATGTAACAAATTTTGACTCCTCTACCGCTGTCAGCTTAAAAACTAAGGAAGGCGAGGAACTGTTCTCAGCAGTACAGGATAAAACTAAAGAATGGAAAGTAACAAACGACTTCCTGAAACCTGAAGAAAAAGAAGAACTCGACCGCTTACAAATTTTTCAACAAGCTCTCAACCAAGAACGCTTAGCTGAAATGGTAAAGAGAAGCGGTCAGGATGAAGTGAGCTTTACCGATTCCCAGGGCTCGCGCCTAGACTTTGAAGTCGAATTCAGCGATAAATCCAAGTCTAAGGGTACTGTCAAAGGCTTTAACTCTCACAGCGAGATAGTTTTTGAGGCCAGTCTCCAAAAAGGTAATGTTGAGGTACTTCTGTGCGATATTCCACCAGAAGTAGTAGAAAATATCCTATCCCAACAGCAACTTGCTGAAAGCCAGAACTCTAACAAGCAGGAAGCGAGAAAAACTGAGGCAGAGATGGAAATTTGAAATAAGTTATTTCACTGGCACCCTCCAAATGGAGGGGGTCATACTCACTATAGACAATCACCAAATACGGTGATTTTTTTGGCATTAAATGCAACTTTAATTGATATTAAAGCACTAAATCATCGAAATAGTGACATGGCTACTTACTTAGACAAAACAAGAACTGAACGAAATCGAAACTCATTATTACGCTGGTTAAAACAACAGAAAATTCAAGTGGGCGACATTCCCTTCCTCGGCATTTGCCTAGCCTCACTCATCTACTTCAGCCTTCACGACCCGCTCCTAATAACAACTTTAGGCTGCTCCAGCATACTCTTTTTAAGTTTATGGCACATCACTAGAGCTATTCCTCTTGTAGAGCGATATATCGGCTGCAAAATCCGCTTTTGGCACATTGCCACTGCCATTATCACCTCTACTGCGCTTTGCTCCGTACTCGATTCCCCAGCCAACGCCCTCTTCCTCTCCGGCTTAGAAGAATTTATGCAAGAACTCGCAGAAGGAGCCTCTTCAGCAGGAGGCGAAGCTATTGATGCCGAAGTCATCGAACTGATTTTCAACTTAATTCGCGGAGCATTTCTTTTATTAGTAGCAGCCGCTTCTCTTTTCGCCTACAACCAAGCACAACAAGGTAACGACTGGAGACCAATTGTTACCCAAGTTGCCTTAGCCTTTGCCATTGTAATTGCCGTTGATGTAATAACTTTCCTGTTCATTGGCAATGGCGGTGGCGGAGGAGCTTAGGGAAGAAGGGGAGAAGGGGAGAGTGGGGGAGTGGGAGAGGGGGAGAGGGGGAGATTAGAGGTGTGCAGTAAACAGCAAGCTATTTGAATTTTCAGGTAGATTGCAGTTGTTACATAATCCATCATTTTAATTCAATTGGCTGAGTATATGTTAGATGTTGAAGCCCTCTAGTTTTTATCGGGTTGTTGCGAGTTTTCAAACTTCTCCCCTTGTTCCACTCTCTTCTTCTCCCACTCTCCCCTTGTTCCACTCTCCCCTCTCCGAATCACCCCCTCTCCCACTCTCCCCCTCTCCCCCTCTCCTCTTCTCCCCCGCTCTCCCCCTCTTCCACTCTTTCGTTCACCGACTCTTAGTATGGTTTTTTGGCACTGGAAGGAGCCACATAGAAGGGTTATTAATCATGTTGACCAGTGTACCCAGTATTTGATTGTAATGTTGATACAGCTCTCTACCAACCTGAACATCCAAGTAATTGCATCTAACAGCGAATTCAATCCAAGTTTGAGTTTCAGCAGCTTCAGCTTCAGAATCACTTAATTTGGATACAAAAGCTCCTTCATAACGCCGTTTACGCCATGCCTCAGACAAATTGGCACAAACAGAACGCGAAGACCGACGAATTTGATCGGTCAATGAATATCGTTCCTCAACAGGAAACTTTTTAGAGAGTTCAAAAATCTGCATAGCCACATCTAATGCAAGTTGATACACTTCTAAATCTCGGTGGGATTGAATTGGTTTTCTGTTCATTTCAAGCTCTAATTTCTTAACTCCACTTTCTATTATCCCCTCTCCCTCTCCCCCACTCTCCCCCTCTCCCACTCTCCCCCTCTTCCCCTCTCCCACTCTCCCAATCACCCCACTCTCCCTCTCCCCCACTCTCCCCCTCTCCCACTCTCCCCCTCTCCCACTCTCCCCCTCTTCCCCTTCCCCTATTACCATGCTTAAAGACCCAGACAAAGACTTCATCTCCGTCAACAAAATTATTGGCAAACAAGCCAGCATCGGCATTATTCCAGCGGAACAGCTAATTCCCTGGATGCTAATCACCGTAATTTCTTACATCATCACCAACGGCTTATTCAGCTTAGGAATGCCTTGGTTTTTTACCACTACTTTCTGGCTAATTGTAAGCTGGTGGCTCCTGACAGGTAACAAACCTCACCTTTTTGTAGACAGGTTTAGACCTCCGCCGGGGAACGAGTGGTACAACGGCAATCTTTTATACCTTTCTCCCCTTCCCTCACACCGACCAAACCCGATTCGCCACCGAATCAGCGATTCACAAGTCCGAGTCAAACTTAAACCCAAAGTTGCTCCCAATCAACAAGGAGATAACAGCCGACTTATGCCCTTCCAAAACTACCAAAACCTCCTGTGTTTAGTGACTGTCAAAAAGGATGGTCGAGAAGTTTCTGGTTACTTACTGAATGAAGGCAGTCAATATCAAATTGTATTCGGATTCGAGACGGCTGGCTTTCACAACATCCTGTACCGCCAGGAAGTAAATAATGCAGCTACCGCCTTAGAAGAGGGACTAAAAGACATTCCCCCAGGCGAAAAAATGACCTTTCACACCGGCTGCTACAGCAGCGATTGCCTTCGCCAGCAACAGTTAACTGAATTGGCTGACAACTGTCACCTCAAACCCATTTCTGTACTCGTTCGTAACGAACAGAAACGCATTCAAGAACTCAACTTAGCAGGCACCCGACAACTGTGGAACCAAACTATTTTCTGCACTTGGACATTCAACGCTCAATCTGGCTCCAAATCCAACGACCCTCTGAGTAAATTCATCAATGGAATTGTCAACACAACCAACAGCATTGCTGCACAATTTACAGGCAACCAGCGCATCTACTCTGAACGCTTTTACAAACAACTGCTGCTCGACGCTTTCGAGCAAGGCTATATCCGGTGGGAACTCTTGCTAAACACCAAAATTGGACTGGAAATTCAACCCATGAATGCCCAAGCATTGTGGGGATGGCTGTGGCAAAAATTCAACAGCGCACCCGTACCCCCTATTCCCCAACTTCTCACCTTAAAAGAAACCGCATCCGACTACAAACTCACCGAAACTATCAACAGTCACAAACACGCCTGCACCATTTTAATTGAAGGTATGAGCGGCCGTTCGAGCTGCCCGGAACACAGAAAAGCTAGCTCACGCATTTTGCTTCCCGGTAGAAACGCAGAATGCGGCGTGCTAACAATGGAAGAGGGCCCCGGCGGCTGGCTCAATACTAGAGAGCAACTGCAATGGCTCTGGAAAATTATGAGCAACAGCTACGTCCGCGATACTGAAGCCGTTGTCGAAATTAGCGCCGCTCCCAACTTTATTATTCAAGACAACTTAGCAAGGCAAGCTAAACAATCTAAAACTGCCAAAAAACGCGCTTTAGAAAAAGGTCAAGGTCGCGATGTAGGAGCAGAAGTCAAACAGGAAGAATCCTTTGAAGCCCAGAAAAAAATGTACAAAGGTGCAAGAGCAATTCACGCTGCTGTCACCTTCTTAGTCTACCGACCAACCCCGGAGCAACTAACACACGCTTGCCAAATGCTCTCCCACAGCTTCGGCTCTGCCAAGGTATTAAGAGAGCGCAACATTGCTTGGCAACTGTGGCTAGAAACTTTGCCCATTACTGTAAGCTGGCTGTTGCACAGCAGTTCGCTAATTAACGAACGCCGCCTCACCTTAGACACCGAAACTGTCCCTGGTATTTTGCCCTTAACTGCTGTAAGGGACATCGACTCAAAAGGAGTTGAATTCATCACCAAAGGTGGCAAACCCGTGTACGTTGACCTCATGCACAACCAAACCAGCCGTGCTGTCATAACAGGTGAATCCGGTTGCGGTAAAAGCGTTGTAGGATGGCGATTTGCGGTCGATGCTTTAGCCGCCAATATTCCAGTAGTCGGTATGGACATCTCAGCAGGAAGCGGCAGCACCTTTGAGACAGCAGTGAAACTGTTAGGCGACGACGGTGCGTACTACGACATCACCTCTGGCAGCTCGAATCTACTCGAAATACCGGATTTGAGGCGTTTTGATAGAGAAGAGCGATCGCGCCGACTAGACCAATGGAAAGAGTTTATCAGAAAAGCGCTGACTATTATCAGCATGGGTAAAGTCCGCGACCCAAAATTAGCGCAGCGAGTCGATGCCATTTTGCTGCTAACTCTGAAAAAATTTCTGGAAGACCCAGACATTATCGAGCGCTACAATACGGCCTTTGAAAAAGGCTGGAAATCGACCGCTTGGCAAGAAATGCCAACCCTCACAAACCTCCTAAAATTCTGCACAAAAGAGCAACTAAACCTGCAAAATTTTACCGACTTCGACCGCATTGCCATCAACCAAATTATCACTCAATGCAACGCATTACTAGCCTCACCTTTAGGGAAAGCAATTGGCAGACCGAGTACATTTTCACCTGAACCCGCTGTTAAGTTTTTTGCCCTTAGCGGTTTGGGTAACGAACAAGACCAATATCTGATGGCAATTAACGCCCACGCTGCTTGCATTCGCAACGCACTTTCTCACCCGAAAAGCCTATTTATCGGAGACGAACTTTCGATTTTGTTTAAAAAAGACGGATTTGCTGAAGTAGTAGGTGAGCTCTGTGCAGTGGGTAGAAAGAATGGCATTTCAGTGCTCTTGCTATCTCAAGATATCGACAGTATTTGCGACTGTAGTGCGGGAACTATGATTATGCAAAACATGGTGTATCGAATTACCGGAAGATTGACATCAAACGGAGCCACTTCTTGGATAAAACGTTTGGGATATCCGGCTGAAATTATTAGCCAAAATGCCACAGAAGCTTTTCTTCCCAGAGCTGCCGACCTTTATTCCAATTGGCTAATTGAAAAAGGAGGTCGTTTCTGGCAAAGCCGATACTATCCAGGCGAAATGATCTTAGCAAGTGTGGCTAACAATCAAGCTGAATTGATGGCTCGTGCGCGAGTGATGGCTCAATATCCCAATACGTTAAAAGGGCAATTGCTAGCACTCAAACAATTTGCCTCTGAATATGTACAAGCTGTAAAAGAAGGACGTTCATTAACCAATATTGGCAAAAATGCAGTCACTGATATCAACGGACAGAAATCACCTCAAGACCTCATGGCTAGCTAGAACGTTTGGGAGGTTGATAACTGCTTTAATTTTTTACATAACAAATTTTACGAACTTGTTGAATTGAAGTGATGCAAAATATCGATCTAAATCCTCAAATCACTGCACACACAACGGAGAAAAGCCGATGAAATCACCAAAATTTCTTGTCAAACTTGCCCTCGGCATTCCGGCAATTTGGCTCAGCTTAATACTGAATTCTGTTGAAGCAAAAGCTCAAACCTCTGACAGCAATCCGACTGCAACACAGCTTCCCAGTTTAAACAATCCATCGGGCAGCAATTTCAACCGCTCCAGCTTCACAGTTCCCAATCAACAAATAGAAAGCCAAATCCAACAATCAGCTAATAACTTCTTGAGCAACCAGAAAGAAATAGGAGGTATAGAAAACACAATTAGCGGCATAACAAGCGAAATTTCAGATACCATCTCCACCATTTCCGACAGCATTTCAGGCATCTGGGACAATTTGTTAAACAAAGTCGAAAAATTCAACAGTGAAATAGAGTCAACCCTCTCTTCATTCCTGGGGGAATTGAAAGTTCCAGACCTAAAAGAAGCAGTTAAAAGCATAATGGACGGTAACACCTCCGAAAGCGAAGGGACAAAACTATCCGCTGCTTTAGAGAAGAGACCCCAAGATTCTTACAGCCTCAAAGAGAATACCGCAGAACTAGCAGAAAGAGAAGGTGCTGTCAGTGAAGCCAATAAAGCCACTTTCAGTAAAAAAGCTCAACAAAATCAAGCTCAGATGAAAGAAATTGTCCAGCAAAACGTAGAGCAAACTGGTCGGGAGAGCCAAATTTCAATGGAATTGGGTGCTGATTCAGAAGGTCAAGATGTCACCCAGAACATTATGAGAAATATATCTCAACAAAGTGCGATCGCAGCTAAGCAAGCAGCCTTATCAGCAGAAAATCAAAGTGCTTTAGTCATGCAGGGCCAGCAAGCTCAAATCGATCGCAGTTTTGCCAACATTCTCAACGCTCAACAGGCAGAAGAACTTAACGAAATTAACACCGCCCAGAGACGGCAGGATGCTGCGGCTGCTACCGCTTCTTCTACTCAAGCCGGACTGTTTCAAATGCCGGGAGGCATCACCCTAGGGGCAAGCGAAGACTGAAATCACAACAAGGAGACACCGCAATGCTAATACAATTTATTGCCCAAACTAGCACAGCAGGACAAGCCCTGGACACTCTATCTGATGCCATAGAAGTCTCTCAAAAAACCGTCGAAGCGTGGAATTTAGTTTGGTTTAATACCTTCAACACTCAAGAATCCTCTCTCTGGATTGCCTTAGTCAAATTAGGACTAATTCTGGCGGGAATATCTGTTACTTACCTCGCTGTCACCAGTGGCAAAGAAATCATCGAAAAACAGTCTTGGTCAGAGCTAGTAGCCATGTTTATCTGGCCACTCGTAATTGTAGTATTTCTCAGCAACAACGGTAAAGTTTTGGCAGAAAGCGTCAAATTCATTAAAGCTGTAGGCAGCACTCAAGTGCAAGAAATTATGAAAATTCAAGTCGGAGAAATGACCTTCAGAACGGCCCTGAGCGACGTTAACCTCACCAGTGCTGGCAAAGAAGAGATTGAGAAACTCTATAGCGAATGCCAGGGCAAAGTTGGAGAGGCTTTAGTCCAATGCTGGAACAGCAAAAAAGAGCCGGCTCAACAAATTCTCCAGGCAGCGGAACAGCAAAATGGAGGCCCCCTTAAAAGCTTACAGCGGTTTGTTGAAAACTTAGGCAATGTTGCCAATCTTCAAGATATAGGAAATGGCGATTTTGCAGGACAAGTTTTTAGGTCTACTGTCTTGCCCATCATTCGCTTAATTCTTAGATCAGTACAGTGGGCATTTGTCAACATTTTAGAAGCAGCCTTGTTGCTAACAGCTCTATTCGGGCCTCTGGCAATGGGCTTGTCGCTACTGCCGCTGCAAGGAAAACCAATCTGGGCTTGGCTAATAGGATTTATGTCGTTATTTGGAGTGCAATTGGGCTACAACATCGTCGTTGGATTAGTCGCTGTAGTGATTGTCAAATCCGATGCAGAGTTAGTTACAGATATCGCCTTTTTATTCTTTTTAGCTGTGTTTTCTCCCGTTCTAGCCGTGTTAATAGCCAAGGGTGGAGGAACTGCTTTGTACAGTGCGATCGCCAATAGCACCAAACAGCTTACAGATATTGCCAGTAACGCGATCGGCGTTATTGCTGGAAAACTGATCTAGGGGAAGAAAATTCCGGTAGCTTTTTCTTCGCCGAACCGAGTTATTACTCACTACTCAAACCCAGTTTCCCAATCCACTCCCTATATCCCCACCTTTCCATCCCTCATACCCTCCAAGAAAACTATGAAATTTCCACAATCCCAACCCTTACTCCCTGAATCTAAAAACACCTTAGCCTTGTGCTTTGTCCTGCTAACAAGCTTTGTTTTCCTCCTGACAATTGCTGTTTTAGTGAATACAGTCAGTTTGAGAGCCTTATCTCAAAGAAAAGTTACCTTTGTCCAGTTAAAAGACGGAACCGCAGCACGAATTGCAGAACAAGATGAACTGTACAGAGAGCCGAAAATCATCCAAACTTTCGTATCCAGTTGGGTCAATTTAACCTGGGCTTGGTCAGGCAAAATTCCCGGCACAAATGACCCAGACCCCGGCATTAAAGTTAAAGGAAGTGCCAAAGTTCCTACAACTGCTTGGATGGGCTCCTTGATGATGGAGTCAGAGTTTGGTAAAGCTTCCCTTATTGAACTTGCCAAACTCGTTCCTAACACCATCTATTCAGGAAAAACCCGCTCAGGAGTTTATATTTCTCACATCTCAGAACCGAGAGAAATAAAAAGAGGAGTTTGGGAAATAGATGTAATTGCTACTCGCGTCGTGCTAGAGCAAGGCATTGGAGAAAGCCGAGAACAGTTTAATCGAACTTTCACCGTCAAAGCCGTAGAAATTCCCAAATCCCCTCTCAAAGAAAACGCTAATGAATTAGAGAAGACTATTCACTCTTTGAGAGCAGCCGGATTAGAAATTTCCCGAATTGTCGAATTCAAACCATAGAAGAGGAAAGAGACATGGAAAGGGGACGAACCGGTAAGTGGGTAAATTTTAAAACCTACCGTAACAACTAAATAATTTAAACATTTAGTATGTTCCATCCCTTTGCTTGAAGTCTTCTCTCTGTGCTTTTTTATGTACAGTTAAACACAACACATTGAACTCTAAAGCCATGACTAACAAAAGAAATGGATTAACCGAAAACCCAATTAATACCACTCCTGATAATAGTACCACTAGAGCCAATATGAATCATACAACTGCATCAAGTGAATATACCCCTAATAATGATGACGATAACATCGATTCCCCTATTTCCCCTTCTCCAAACCCTTCCCCTTCTGACGATGACATTGATGAAAACTTCATTGCTAATTTCGACCCCAATGCACCCCTAACACTTGAAACTCAATATCAACTCGCTCAAGATGAGGAAAGACCACTGCCGCCGCCTGTTTCCGAAAGAGGCGTTCCTAGAGCAGTGACAATGCTGCTATTGACTGGTGGAATACTATTGCTAGGACTGCTGATTTGGCAATTTATCAAGCCTAAATCACCTCGCGAACCCATCGCACAATCAACACCAAAAGAAAACTCTTCTGGCACCATTAAAGATGAAAAACCAGAGTTGCTGGCTAAATTAGCTTACCAAGACCAACAAAAACTATTAGCCTCAAAACCGCAAAAAACCGCAAAACCCAAAACAGAACCATCGCCTAAACCGTCAAGAACCCCGCGAACTCCGCGAACTCCGCGTCTAGTCGCTACCCGGAACTCCCCACCGCCACCTACTTCTCTACGCGAACCCCTACCCGCACCCAGAACAGTAGTGCGGACGGTAACACTACCCGCACCCATACCTCAAAGAGTACCCTCAAGAACACCCGCACCGGCTCCCATACCCAAACCGTTAGTACCCCCACCTTTAATTCCAACTCCAAGAGAAGAAAAAATCGACCCGTTTGAGCGGTGGAACCAACTCGCCCAACTCGGACAAATTAGGGGAAATTTTGACCCTAACCGAATAGCGAATGCCGTGAGTGCAACACCGGACACTCCAGCGACAACAAGTGCTACCGCCGCCGCTAGTACGAACCCAACTCCAACAACTGAATTCCTAACAGTCAATATCGGCAACCAAAAGTCGCAATCCTCATACGTTTCTTTGGAACAAATCCCAGAAAAACTATATAGCCACCCAAATAACGCCAACGGGGAAAGGCTACACCCGGAGTTTCCTTATGGAGAGGACAGCCTCGAAACCACCGACAACTCCCAAAACCCCACTAACCAATTAACTCCGGCTGCCCTTTCCCCCCAAACAAGTTCCGATTCTACCGATAACCCAATCGAGACTGCGGCTCGACTGAGCGCGAGCCGAACATTCTTGCCCGATACAGAATTTCAAACCCTTTCCCCAGAAACTGCTCCAGAGGCGGATGCCTTAACAAATTCCCTAACCGCAGAACAAGTAAACTCCCCAGGGGCAAAAGGCATTCTCAACCGCACGCCCCAAAGTTCCTCAACCTCCCAAACAGCTCAGGTTCCCCTTGGAACCACAGCCAACGGCGTAGTTTCGGTTCCCCTGTTATGGGATGAAGGCTCAGGCAAACAGCTTTACGACAAATTTGCTGTCACCCTCACAGCCGACTTCACGGCAACTGACGGCTCTATTGCTTTTCGGAAGGGCACGGTTGTCATTGCCAAAGCCAGCACCGTCAGCAAAACCAATCGCATGGTACAAGCTACTGCTGTGGCGCTCGTCTACTCTGATAGAAACGGTCAGATTAAACAGCAGCCCATTCCAGAAGGCGCAATTTTGATTGCAGGAGAGGGCGGAGGGCCGTTGATTGCTTCAGGCTACTTCGACCCTGGTTCCGATATTGCCGGACAGGATATCCTCACCGCAGTGCTGTCGGGAGTTGGACGAGTCGGTCAAGTATTCGCAGAGCCTAAAGTCAGGAGTTCTAGCAGTATTAGCGGTCGGTTTGGGGGCAGTACAACCACTGTTGAAAGTCGAGACCCCCAAATTTGGTCAGCCGTCCTCGATGGCTTTTTCAGCCCCTTGGCAAAACGGATGGAAAGCCGCTCAGATAGAGCAACTGAGGAACTTTTAAAACGCCCCAATGTAGCTGTGGTTAACAAAGGAACTCCGGTTTCTATTACTGTCAACAGCTTTCTCAACATTCATCGATAACGGAGCCGTCGATAAACGGTTAAGTCGCCCCAACGCGACTGCAATTAGTAAAGGAAATCCCCGTTTCTACTGTCAACAATTTTCTCAACATCAACGGATAACTGCCATGACGAATCGCATCCAATCTCCAATAATGCTTTCCCTCGGAGGGCTTTTGTTCACAGCAGTGTTCGCCGCTGCAAGCTACCCCGACTGTGCTTTTGCTCAATCAAGAGTAACAGGCTATCAAACTGTGGGTCGAGATATTGCCGTCAATAGTGCGATTGATATTTTAGTCTATCCCGGTCGCGCAAGTGCGATCGACTTCAGCTCAACCGATGAAGCTGTCGCCTACGTTTTAATTGCCGACCCCTCAAAAATAGTTTTCAGCACCGACGCACAATTGGCAAGCGGCCGAGCCAAAACTGTTTTCTTGCGTCCCATTCAAGCTCTCAATTTTCCGGGAGCTACCACAGCTACCATCACTAACCTTTCAATCAAAACTGTAGATTCAAAAGGCAAACAGCGACTTTACAACTTCAACATCGTTCCCGCCAACAAAGAACCAGAACACTTAGGAATTCGCATCGCTCCCCTAAACCCAAGAATGGAGCCGACTGTGAACGTTGATAGAGGTCGCGCACCCACAGCATCAGATGTCGAAAAAGGATTGCTGATTGCCATTCAAAAAGGCTACACAGCAGCCAACGACCCAGTAGTCTACAGCGTGCGACAATTTTTAGCTCTGGTAAGAAATCAGAATCTATCGGCGGCCGATGCTGCTGCACGAGCCGGAGTAGACTTGTCTGTGATTGTCGAGCTAGCCAAAATAGCTTTTGAATCAAACTACCGCTCACACATACCTACTCATATCTAACCAATATTAGACAGAGTTAGGCAAGTCCATTCGTTCCGGGGTCAACCACAGAGAGGGATAAAGGGCAATCCATCAATTTAAAATCTCAAACCTCAAATCTCAACTTGTTCCAATTACCCATTACCAGTCAAGAGCGGCTTTAAGTACGCAACTTGGGTTAGTTGAGATGCAAATCCTCTCCTCAATACTGCCAAGCTGAGTCAGGCGGGAGCCAGTGTCGCTAACCGCTCGCTCTGAGAACTTATGGCTTTTGACTGATTTTGATTGGTTTGAAGCTGCGCTATTAATAATAGCAATTAGTCAAACAGCATAATGAAAGTGAGCAGGGATAGTGAGTGAGGATGGGAGAACTTTTCTACTTCCTACTCAACGCGAAGCTGAGTTATCAGTTTTGAATAGACATCTTAAATAGATATTTTTTGAACGGTTCGGCAGTAATACTTTCTCGGAAGAACGTTTTTTTCCTCATTCCCACTCCCTTTTTTTAACCAATGTTTCGCCCAAAAAGCTCAGTTCAAAAAAAATATGCCCTCCCGCTGCGCGTTGTGCTTACAGTCCCCAACGCTCTTTTGATTTCGACTTTACTATGTCTGACCGGATGGCTTTCTTTTCAAACAGGGCGGCAGACGATGAACGACTTGGTTGCACAGCTATTGCCAGAAGCAACGAGCCGCATCTCTGACCGCCTTGACAACTACTTAAAAGAAGGGGTTCGGGTTGGGAAAGGAGAAGGGACTTCTAAGAAAATGCAAACTGGTTCGGTGAACCAACTTCGCCCAAGTCAAACAGCCGGAGTCACAATCAAATCAAATGGGAAAACAAATGGGTCAGACTCTCCAAAAACAGTATTCCCTCAACAAAAAACAAATCCTGCTTTTTCTACCCCAACCTCAACATTCAACTTGCACGATTTCCACATCAGCCCTAACTGTCAAGCCTTTATCTTAGACCGTTCGGGACATTTAGTTGCTTGGAACGAGGTAACTCAACCAAAATCGTCTATTTCTGTTGACGGACTGCAGCGAAGAAGCGCCCAAACTCTGCAACAACAACAAGTAATCCAGCTTTCCACAGAGTATTTGCTTAAACATTATGGCAGCCTCGCTGCTATTAACAGCAGCCAAAATCTTAACTTTACTGCCAGCAACTCACTATACTGGCTGCAAGTCAGACCTTTTAAAAACTCGAAAGGCTTAAATTGGCTAATTGTGGCAGTTGTACCCGAAACCGACTTCACCCAAAAAGTTCAGGTCAACACCCGCAACACTCTTTTGCTCGTGCTGCTGGCTTTGGTTCTTTCTATCTGCCTTTTGCTGTCCATTTCCCTAAGAATAGAACAGCGGCTGCGACGGTTAATTTCGGCAACAGAGGCGATAGCTGGTGGCGACTTCGACTCAACAGTTTCAGGTAGCGGCGTTGCCGAACTCGAAGCCCTAGCTTGTGCTTTCAAGCGCATGAATTCCCAGTTAAAAGCATCTCGCCAGCGGTTAGAAGAATATTCCGGCGATTTAAAGTGGCAAGTTGCACAGAAAACAAAGGAACTAAAACAAGCTAAAATTGCCGCCGAAAGTGCCAATCGCGCTAAAAGTACCTTTCTGGCTAATATGAGCCACGAACTGAGAACGCCTCTGAATGCGATTATCGGCTTTGCTCACCTCCTTGTGAACTCTAAAAAAACTGCACCGGAACAGCAGTCGAGTTTAGATATTATCAATCGCAGCGGCGAGCATTTGTTGAAACTAATCAACGATATTTTGTCGCTGTCTAAGATTGAAGCTGGTCAAATTACCCTCGAATCAAATGCTTTTGACCTGTACAGTTTGCTCTCGGACATCGAAGGGATGTTCCAACTCAAAGCTCAGTCTAAAGGAGTGCAGCTTGTTTTTGAACGCCAGAAAGATGTACCGCAATACGTCCGAACTGATGAAAGCAAGCTGCGCCAAGTTTTGATTAATCTGTTGTGTAATGCTGTTAAATTTACTCAGGCGGGTAGGGTGAAGCTGACTGTAAAATGCCTTCAGTCTATGGCTAAAAAACCGCTATCCAAATTCTTTCTCCAGTTTTCGGTGAAGGATACAGGCCCAGGCATTGCCCCTGAAGAGATTAGCCGTTTGTTCAAGCCGTTCGTGCAAACTGAAACTGGTAGGAAATCGCAAACGGGAACGGGCTTGGGATTGCCAATCAGTAACTCTTTCGTCAAGCTGATGGGTGGCGAGATTAATGTCAAAAGTTCTGTGGGGAAAGGAACGGTTTTTAGTTTTCACATTAAAGTCAGTCATGCTACTGAGAGCGAAATTTATGACAGACTGCCACAAAAACGAGTCAAGGGGTTGGCATCGAACCAACAAATATATCGCATTTTGGTAGCGGATGATGAGTCGGCAAATCGGTTGTTGTTAACTCAGATATTGAAGTCGGCTGGTTTTGTTGTGTGGTTCGCGGATAACGGAACCCTGGCTGTTAAATTGTGGCGAAAGTACAAGCCGCATTTAATTTGGATGGATTTGAGGATGCCTGTTCTGGACGGCTTTCAAGCTGTTCAACAAATTCGAGCACGGCCGAACGGTTCTAACACTAAAATTATTGCTTTGAGCGCTAATGCTTTTGTTAAAACCCAGGAACTTGCCATGTCGAAAGGCTTCGATGATTTTGTTGCCAAACCGTTCCGAGAGGCAGTAATTTTTGAGAAGATGGCGCTTCATTTGGGTGTTCGCTATATCTATGAAGAGGAGTCGCCGAGGCAGTCGGAAAAGGATGAGCCTGCCCAGCAACTGACTTCTGAGTCGCTGTCTGTGTTGCCGAGGGAGTCGATTGAGAAGCTTTATAAAGCAGCCGCTTGTGGAGACGAGCAAGCGGTAAGGCTATTGATTGAGCGAATTCCGCTGTCGCAGAAGCAAATTGCTGTGGCTCTGACTAAATTAGTTGACAATATAAGTTTAGATATTATCAGCGATTTGAGTCAGAAGTGCCTTTCGGCAGATTGTACGCTCGGTAAATCCCAAAACAGTTCTCAAAGTTAACTCCCTGTTTAGAACCCGTATCTCAGATATCGATATATGAAGTTCGTTAGTCCATGATCGCGCGTATTATCAAAGTAGCAGGGCACCCAGTCTTTTCGTTCGAGTCCATTCAAAAACCCGGTGGTCAATCTGAGTTTATTTTTAATATCATCTAGGGAAAATTCGCTATAAGACATAGTTCCACCTTTCACTCCATCGTTCTAACTTTGGCAAATTTATCTCTAACGTCTTGAAACTATTTTCGTAATGTTTGATTTAGTTAGTCCTCTTAAGAGAAAGTTGGAGCGCGATCGCTTAGCTCAGATATTGATATATGAAGTTTGAGTGCATTTCGGTAGATTGTACAAGCATAATCCTAAGATGGTTTTTCAAGTTAACTCGGCAGTTCTAACGTAGCTCAGATATTGATATATGAAGTTCGGTTTCAATCGAGCGATCGAACGAACATCCTTTTCAACTGTCTTCTCTTGTACTAAACTTACTCAATTGTGCTCGACCGACTAAATATTAACTTGCTGTTTCAACGGGGGTCAACGGTGGTTTACCGCGCTGCTCTCATATATCGATATCTGATGCCGACTCTCGATATATGATACTTAAATCAACTACTTAATTCAAAACCATGCAAATTCGACTAGCAGTCATCAGTAATGCTGGTGGCACTGGCAAAACCACACTTTCAGTTCACCTCGCCTACGAACTGGGGTTAAGGGGTCTGAAAGTAGCCATTATGGATCTCGATCCCCAAGGCTCCCTGACCCTTTTTTGCGGTCTAAATCCGCCAGAGCCAGAACACACACTGTCCGCCATAATGCGAGAAAGCTTCAATGGCTCTTGGCCTCTTACTCCTACCTGGAGTCCCCACACCAATAATGTAACCGTTTGTCAAGGCGGAATGACGCTGACGCAAACAGCAGACGAGTTAGTTCTGCACAAACGTGGCGCTTATCTTCTAGGCGATTGCCTGAGCGACTATCCCTTGGATCACGACCTAATTATCTTCGACTGCCCCGCTACCCTCGGCCCCTTGCCCTTGATGGCACTAACTGCTTGCACTCATATAATAGTGCCCGTACAGCTCGAACCAAAATCAATTCAAGGAGCAGCTCACCTGCTGGAGTGGTACTACCACCATTGCAAACAATTACGCCTCAAGCCGCAACCAGACATCTTAGGGTTTGTACCCAACCAATACGATACGAAACGAGCCGTCCACCGACAACTTTTAGAGTCCTTGCCAGCCCAGCTAGAGCAGATGAATATCCGCGTTTTTCCACCTATTCGGGACAGTGCAGAATTTGTCAATGCAAGCGGTCAAGGGTTGCCATTACACCTTTATCGCCCGCTTCACCCAGCTTTAGGCGACTTCAAAGAGATTGTTAAACAGTTAGCTACTTTAATGGGAAATGGGGTCGAACCGGCTGTTGCCAAAAAAAGGAAAAAAAAGAAATAGTGTTTAATTCGCGATCGCAACTTGCTTGCCCATAAAAACGAGTTCTTCGTTTCTCTTACTGCGGCCTATCCCAGCAATTTACTTATTTTGCAACTTGGTTTCGCATAAAAACAAGTTCTTCGTTTCTCTTGCTGCGGCCTATCCCAGCAGTCTGCTTATTTCGCAACTTGGTTTCGCATAAAAACAAGTTCTTCGTTTCCCTGAATGCTATTTCCATACTTCATTCTCAAATCGCTATGGCTACCCGTAAAGCTCCAGACCTAGGAAATTATTTTTCATCTGCCAAGCAGTCAATGCACCTCTCTGAAGCTGAAACAGAGATTCAGCAACTCAAAGCAGAGATTGAAGAACTGCGAAAATCGGGATCGACCGAATTGGAAAATCCGCTGGCCTCCTTGCGAGAACAACTAGAGTCCGCAAGTGGTATCCTCTCCATTTCGCTCGATCGAATTATGCCCAACCCAGAGCAACCCAGACAGACTTTTTTGCCCGAAAGTATCGAGTCCATGTCCCGCTCCCTCGCTAGTGACGGACAACTGCAACCCATTATCTTGATTCAACGGGGGGATTTGGTGATATTCGATGGAGAGCGGCGCTGGCGCAGCGCTAAAAATCTGGGCTGGGAAACTTTACAAGCTGTGATCGTTCCAGAACCCGCGGCTTTGCACCGCAAAGCACTGCTGACTTCCCTACATCGGGAAGACCTCAATCCCCTCGACAAAGCAGAAGCTATTGTGCGGGAGTTGTCTGAAAATACGGGTTTGGAAGCTGCAACTATCCCCCGCATTCTCTCGACAGTCGTGCGACGCTTGAACGCACAAAAACGGATGAACTCAGTTTCCGAGTTGGTGACGGCGGCACCTGACGAGCAGGAACAGGGTTTAGCCGCTTTGGGTTTGGATGAACAAGAGTTGCCCGTCTTGGGGACGCTATTGGATTTGCAGCTCAATCCAGCTTCTATAGATGCCAACATTTTCTCAATGCTGTCTTTGGCTGATGACCTTAAGACTGCTATCAGGCAATTAGGACTTAAAGGGGTTCATGCAACGGCTCTTTCTAAACTCTCTGCGAAAAATTTAGTCTTGCCAGAGGAAGAAGCGCAGCCGATTAGAGTTCAAGCAACTAATCGAGTTATTGCCGAGAAATTGTCGGTGACTCAAACTCGTAAATTGGTGCAAGAAATTATCAATTCTAATCTGGATGATTTTCCAGGGGCAGCCCGCCAATTCAAGCAGGTAAAGTTGGCAGCTCTTAATTTGAAAAAGCTGTCACCCCAAGTGTTGGAGCAAGCTGAGGTTGACCAACTGGTGGAGTTGCAGGAGGTTTTGCGCCAAAAGCTGGCGGAAATTGAGGCGGTTTTGAAACAAAATGGTGGGGAATAATACCAATTTCATAAATTTCTGCTACAGAGGCAGTTCTAACTCCTCCCCTCGAACGGGGGAGTTGAGGGGGTAGATATTTAGCGATATTTTATGAATTTGGTATAACAACAAAGTTTCGATGGGGCTGTCTGCTGAAATCGATCGACTGTTTCTACCCATCGTTTTTATCGATCGCCTTCGATCTGATTAGCTGCCAGACAATCTATAATAAACGAATTGCATTGTGGAGGTAGTTATCCATGAGGCAATGCAAGCTTGTGAGTCAGTTTTTGAATTTTTTGATAAGTTGTTCCGTCTGACGGTAATTTCGATCGCAAAACAGCTTTTTGTTGGTTGTAGCAAGCACCGATCGCCTTGAGGAGTTTACCATTAATAGTCGGCGGGTTAAATCTTGCTTGATTCGATATATGTGGCAACCTGAAAACACATTGTCCTTATGAGAGACCGCGATCGCATCCAACAATACGCTCTCAAACTAGGTAGAGAAGGTAAACTCCTATCTTCAATATTAGTGAATATTGCTACCCGATTGCATCATGTTTTGAAAACAATTATATCTCAAAACAGTGGAATAAAACACTTACCGTATCGCGATTTAAAAATCACCCCACAATTATTAGGAACTATTGAAAAAACATTCGAGAAATACTTTATATCTGATTTTCTGGAAAAGAATGCAGAGTGGATACTGAATCAATTAGATATCTGCGAGCGAGGAGAAAACCTATCGGATATTCTGCCTGGAACGATCGCTTTTCACCCTGACGCATCCTTACCCAAATCCGAATCCCGGACAGAATCTCAGATAATTAGTGCGTGTGGATATCATGCTGCCGATGAATTACTACAACAAATAAATATACAAAATCTATCCGCAGCTCAGTTGGCAAAAATCTTAGAACTTGCACCCCTTCCAATTCCAGTAACCGAACCCCCATTATTCAAGAATAAATCTGTAGAAGCTGTTCCAACAGCAGCTCTGATGGCTTCCAGTCTCCGCGCGCAGATCCGACCTGATTTGTGGTATGAAGCTGCCAGCAGTATTGCTGTTTTTCAACATGAAGCAAAGGGTAACTCAAACAATTATATCGAGCATTACATTTCCAGCCCAGGTGACATTACCCTGCTGCCTTGGAACGAAGCCCAGCAAATCATTGATAAGTTTGGGTTTACCAGCGCAAAATTGCACATTATTTTTGCAGCTCACACCATGAAACAAGAGACTCCTTGGCACAGCAGCTTTACACTAAAAGCCAGCGATATTGTTAAGGAAATGGGATGGGATAAAAATCACAAAAAAACTAAAATAGAAAAACTGCTAGAGATTGCTAATACAGCATTTGCCCTTGATTGTTTGTTGGTCAAAGCTGTTTGGATTGAGGGAATGAACAAGAAAGGGCAAATTATAGCTAGTGCTCCTGTAGGGAGAATGTGGAATGTCTACATCAAACCCCAAGGTCAGTTAAATTTTGAAGGTAAGATAGACAACCCCCATGAAATCTACATCACAGTCCAACCCGGATTGTGGACTCAGGATTTTTTGAACCGAGCTGGAGCCAAGTCGAGAGAAGCGTTATATCAGTTTGGCTATCTTTCCCAGCAAGTGCTGAGAATCGATCCGTACCATAACGAATTTGCCTTAAGACTAGCAATTCATGTCACCATAGAAAGCCGATTTCACGCCAGTGGTGAATACCGAGTTTTAACGCTACTAAAAGCGATTTTACCATCTCCACAAATTGACTCAGCTCGCAGCGATAATCGCAAAGCCTACAAATTAAAGCAGAGCTGGGATAGTGCCTTAAAACTATTAATGAATCTGGAGTGGCAAATAGAATTTGACCCGGAAACTTATCCAGATAAACTTCAGCCTGAGAACAAAGAAAGAAACCCAAAAGGCTACCTGGAATGCTGGCTGGCGGCCAAAATTACCATCCTTCAGCCAGAACCCATCCCACTTTTAATCTCAAAGAAGACCCAACCCAAACAATTAAAGCGCGCTTCGGCAAAACCACTCTCGATAGCAGGTGCTTCCGTGCGAAAAGCCCGTGAAGGTAAGGGGTGGACTCAGAGAAAATTAGCTGGTTGGTTGGGGGTTTCACAGTCGCTGATTGCTCAGATAGAGCGTGGTCAGCGGACTGTCAGCCCGGAAATAGAGACTAAATTGCTCGCTCTATTGGATATCGCTGAGTGAAGTCGATCGCATTTGAGATTGGAGATTTTAGATCGATGGGGGTTTGAAACTTGTCGGCTGTTGAATTCAGTTTTGGGGCGCGGTACTCGTACCAAACTGACTCGTCGCCTCACTGGTCGCTGCTTCGGAAAACTTATACCATTTCTCCAAAATAATGCAACAGTAGTTTGTACCGCTCGAATCTAATTGTATTGGGTACTCGACCCGCATTGTAGCAGCATTTTAGAGAAATTGTATTACCCAAAGCTGCTCATAGATTGGGTTAGTGTTTTTTATCCTACGATCGTGACTTCAAGCAGATAAAAAACTTTGACCTTGCGCTGTGTCGATTTTAGGCACGTTAGAGAATTTTGATGTTACCCAGCAAAAGCCTTACTAATCAACAGCAAGCAAAAATTTTTTACGCCCGATCAATAAAAGATTGGTTATTCAAGTTGTTATTCAATTTGAGCGATCGCAGCGACAGAGCCTGGGGCTGGCTGCGTATCTTGCGGGTGCCATGACTTTCTTAACGCAACCTCAGTCCAGACTTTACCGGGCTGTATCTTTACTGGTTTGAGCTGGTTGTCCAGTTTTGTCCGGTATCTCGCGGATAGCTATGCAGGTGAACGCATTCAAATACTCCTATTTTCAGAATTAGCGAGATCCAGCGAGCCTAAAGGGCTAGTTGCCGTAATCAAGCTGACAGCAGCCGTGTAATCATAAAAAAAACTTAAAAAATCGAGCTTGAACCCTTACAGTATATGGGTTTAAGCTTGATTACAAAAACATCCACATCCCAGGACAATTTTATCCACATCCCAGGATAATCTTATCCACATCCCAGGATTATGATTTTTTGAAACTCTTGCTATATATAAGTTTCAGCTTTTGATTACAACTCTTATAAGTCTGACAAGACTGATCCGCCACCACATCCCGCGACGATCGACCTGGCAGGATGGAAAAAATAATCGCACGGGCTCGACGATCGATCGCCAATGCAGCGCGATGGAGCGCATCTCGCCTTCCTGCTGCAAGCACGAGCGGATACCCCGCGACCAAATCCGACCAAATCCATAACAACCCCTCTCGCACGCTTCTAGTAGCTACCACAGCCGCTAAAAGTGACACGCTCATTTTTACCGCGAACAAAAAATGGTTGCAGATACAACTACCTGGCACAAACCACCACTCACCAGATATGCCTCAATTTACGAAGCCCTGGCCGACGTACTCGAAGGCGCTACCCCCAGCGCCATCAAACTCGCCCTCTACCTGTACAGAACCTGCATCGGCGGCAAACCAGAGGAAATCGACATCTATGACATCCCCTTGGGCGAAAAACGAGCCACAAGAGTCCGCAATGGCAAGCCCTACAGCCCCAACACCAGGCGGACAGCCCTCAGACAGCTCGAAAAACTCGGTTTGGTCAAAATCCTGAAAAACTACGGACGCGGCATTTTTCGCATAGCAGTGCAGCACCTGGGCGACGTTCGCCCCTTCACTCATACCCACTCAAAATTCCAAAAACTGAGCAACTCATCAAAAAATCAACGTCAACAGTCAAAAATTGAGCAAATAGAGGGTTCAAACCCTGATGGCGCCGTACTCTTTACAGAGGATAAGAAAGGACAGCAAAGCACAGAAAATGTTGCTGCTGTTTTTTTAAGTTTTTTTGAAGAAAGAGAAAATTTAGCCAAGACAAATGTAAAACCAAAAAATGTAGAACCAAAACCTGCTACTCAAATCCAGACCAAAGACAGTCAGTCAAATAAAAATTCACAACAAAGACTAAAAATTCTAACTGAGGATAAATATTCCGCCCCAACCGCTGAATATCTGAATACTAATTCAGATAAAATTCAAGCGATCGATGATGCGACAATACCTTGCAGTTCAGAACAAACAGGTTTAACCTCTGAACCCCCGCAAAAACTACCCACAAAACTCGACAGCCTCGACCATCAAAGAATCTCTGGCGCCGAACCAACAATAACCAACAAAGCTGTCCGGTTAAATCTCGAAACATCTTCGTTCGTTAATCCTCAAGTCGCTAAAATTGTCGAAACAGTTGTAATTGCCAATTCCAAAGCAACTGAAATTGCCGAAATGGTTGCAATTGCCAATTATGAAGCGATTGCAATTTCCAATCCTGATGTAACTGAAATTATCGAAGCGGTTGCAATTGT
>NZ_JAUBTX010000007.1:60738-243241 GCF_036705185.1 Microcoleus sp. B4-D4
CAATTCCGAAACGACTAAAATTGCCGAAGTAGTTGCAATTGCCAATTCCGAAGCGGTTGCAATTACAAACCCCGATGTAACTGAAATTATCGAAGCGGTTGCAATTGTCAATTCCGAAACGACTAAAATTGCCGAAGTAGTTGCAATTGCCAATTCCGAAGCGGTTGCAATTACAAACCCCGATGCGACTCAGATTGTCGAGATAGTTATGCAAGCCACAGGAGGGATGAATCCCGAATTGAGAGTTTGCGTCCTCCAGTACAGCTTAAACGAAATCCAAGCCGCCATAAACTTGCTGCAAGTCCGAAGCCAAACAAAGCAAATATCCAACCCTTCAGGGTGGGTCGTTGATTGTTTACGCGGTCGTTGGTGGGAAAAAACTAACGGTTTTCAAAACTCGAACCCAACAAATGTTGTTTCGTCTCCAGCTTCAACAGGCTCTTCTCCAACTCCAAAAGATTCTCCTTCTGCACAGACAACAAGAATAACTGAGGATTATATTGACCCTCAGTATATGCCATTAAAAACTCACCGAAAGTTATGCGAACAGTTCCAGGAACTAGGCGAAAAAGCTTTCGCAGCGCTAGGTATTCAGCAGCAAATTTACTTGCAGTGGATGCAGCGATTTCCTCAGCACGTAAAACAAATTTTCAACAAATTATCTACTACTTAGCTATTTAGCTTAGCTGTGAAAACAGTGATTATTTAACCCATATAGACAGCATCTAATCCTTTAGACAACTTTTAGTACAGTTCAATTAACAACCAGATTAAAGGAGAATACCAGACATGGCAGTCAGTTTTGTTGACAAAATTATGCCGAGCAACATTGATGCAGAGGAAGCAATTCTAGGCGGAATTCTGATTGACCCAATCGCCATTAAACGAATCGCAAATATTCTGCGACCCGAAGCGTTGGCAATTACAGTCCACCAACACATTTATCGGGCAGCTTTAGCGCTGCACTCTAAGGAGCAGCCCACAGATTTGATGAACATCACCACCTTCCTCGACGACCACAACTTGCTGGAAGTAGTAGGGGGTCAAACCAAACTGGTAATGCTGGTACACCGAACTGTTTCAGCCGTCAATATCGACCAATATGCTTTGCTAGTCGTGGACAAGTTTGTCCGGCGCGAACTCATCAAAGTTGGCAATGACATCGTGCAGCTTGGCTACGAGACTTCCACCGAATTGGATGCGATACTAAATAAAGCTGAGGAAAAGATTTTTGCCCTCAATAAGTACAAAGAAGAGCGAAAAAAAGCTATTCGGCCTCTCTCGGAATACTGCCAAGAGCTTTGGCGATATCTAGATGAAATTGAGGAAGAGCGCTTGGAGACTGCTAACTACTTTCCTGGAATCAGCACAGGGTTTTACGACCTCGACGACCTATTGGGAGGGGGCTTTTACCGAGGCGAATTGATTGTCATAGGAGGTCGCCCCGGCAGCGGCAAAACAGCTTTGGCTTGTGCCCTTGGCTACAACATTGCTTCCCTTCCCACGAACGGTCGAGTTTTGATGTTTTCGATGGAAATGCCAGGTCGGGACTTAGCAGCGCGACTAATGGCACTTGAGAGTGGGGTGTCGGTGAAAGATATCAGGAAAGTTAACCTAGCTGGTAAGTACGAAGTGCTAGCTTCGGCTTTAGGGAAAGTTAGCGATGCTGATTTTTGGATAGACGAAAGTTTGGAACCGTCTCCCTTGGAGATTCGTTCCAGAGTTAGGGAGTTTGTTTGTGAGCGCGGCCCTTTGGGTTTGGTAATTGTTGATTACTTGCAATTAATGGTGAATTCGGCGGATGAAAATGTTGTCAATAAAATTAGCGAAATTACGCGGCAGATGAAGATTTTGGCTCGCGAGGTTGACACGCCGGTTGTGCTGCTTTCTCAGCTCAATCGGGGGGTAGAGACTCGCACGAACAAGCGTCCAAGTTTATCGGATTTGCGTGGTTCTGGTGGAATTGAACAGGATGCGGATGTTGTGCTTGGAGTTTACAGGGACGATTATTACAATCGGGATTCTCCTGATGGGGGAACGGCTGAAATTATTGGATTGAAAGGGCGTAATAGCGGAACGGGAACGGTTAAGTTGCTGTTTGATGCTGAATGCTGTCGGTTTCGGAATATCTATAAACTCCGGTAATATTAAACGGAATTTCCCACGGGGGAAATTTCCGTTGCCTGTATTCCTTAGAGATCACAATTCATCGGGGAAAAAAGCAGCACTGTTACCACTAACTGTGTTTACGACCAAAGCCCGATCGAGAAAATCGTTGCGCCGTTCGCAAGAAGTCTCAGCAATCAGCAAACACCCATGACAAGCAGCCCCATGTAAGAAACGGTCTTCGGCATCATTTTCCGGTTCGTGTTGAGCACACACTGGATCGTTAGAGCAAAGCCTTCCTAACTCCAATGCGCTGATTAACAGTAATTCAATGCACTTGCCAATTTGCACCAGTCCCCCCAAAGTTCCATCATTACCAGAGGTGCCGGTATAGAGCAAAATACCGTAGCCGGAATCCCCAGCATAAATGCGTTCCCGGATGGCACTAGCCGCGTAGCCACATTCCAGAGAAACAGCAGTAATTAATAAGTGAGAGAGGGAGTGCAACATAATATAAGGCAATCCCGGAAACTTGGCTTTGTCCTGCGGAATCCCTCTAGTGTTACACCATTTCTGGAAACCCCTATGCAACTCTTCTCCTCTTTCTCGAACAGCTTTTTGCTTCAGCCATTGGTCAATTGCCTCTTTTTTAAAGGCGATAAATACTCCTTCACCCCTATTTTCAATCGCCGGTACCCACGTCGGATCGATGTCAAGAGCTGCCCGTCGCACGTTAATATCTAATTCACCCTCAATATCCGGCATAGCTGCTTCAAAACGAGTAAATCCGACTTGCGCCACGACTTCTCGGAGCCGATGCACTAGAATAATGCGTTCAATGCGAGCTGTTGCGAGAGGATTTAGCCCCTCTAGCTTGCGAGCGCGGGCGTAAAAATCTCCTTCGGACACATCTTCCCCAACTTCATCAGGACTAGCAAGTAAAGTTTCAATTTCCACTTGCTTAATGCTCTTTTTTGTATTAGAAAATCCTGCCTTTCTTCGCTGTATTTCTGCCCAAACCGCTTCGTTGCTTAAACCTTCTAAAGCATTAAGAACTTTTTGTTTTTTTCGCTCTTTTCTGATATCATTTAAATCTTCAGCATATTGCAGGAAATCTTCATAAACTTGATTGACAGCTTCCCTGAGTTTGGCGTCGGTGTCCGGCAGAGAAATCACGCTAAGCACTTGAGCAAAATAAGCATTACTCGCCGATCGCACTAACAGTCGATTATACAACGGGCGATCGCCCTCTCTAGAAAGGCAGGGTTCTTTTGCCACAGGGCCGAGCCAAGGGCGCTCTCCCAAGCACCTGCCGAGCACTTTAGAATACGGGACAGTAGCATCAGAAAGGGGGCGACGGGCTTTGCAAGCTTCGCAGCGGACGAAGATTTCAGCGAAATCATTGCCAGAACCGCTTTCATCAAGCCACAATTGTCCTCGGCATATAGCGTCCAAATTGTTGTGGGCAAAAGCATTCCAATTGATATCGCTGATATGTCCGTTGGCGCAAGCTTGCACGAAGCGCACCGGAACAACAGGCCTTTTCTTCCTCTCAGCATTCAGATATTTTCCCTTAACTAAACTCCCCCAACGAATTAAAGGTCTGGTGCGGTATTCTTTGCCGTTGAAAGCTTTCCAAGTGCTATCCTCTTGCGCTACAAACCAAGTGGGAAATGTGAAGGCGGTGATGCCTGTGCGAGGGGCACTGGGGTCTTGTTCATCTACAGGGGGAGCGTACAGGGCAACGCGGGCCAGGCCGAGAATTTCGGCAACTCGCTCTTCCAGGCGCTCTTCGTGGATGCGCGATTTATCGCCCCGCCAGTGGTTTAACCCGCCAATAATAATCGAATAGTTGGGCAAATCGACCATTGCCCCCGGCCCGAAGGTGGTTAAAATTTGACTTTGGCGAATTTGTCCTGATGGGATTTTCATATTGATTTTAGTTAGTTTGTAGTTGGTAGGGTACGTCAGCCGGAAATTTGTTCGCAATTAGTTACTTAGTAGGGTGCGTCAGGGAGAAATCTTCCGCTCGGCAAATAATCTTTTTTTTTGATGCACCCTACTGAGTTTATTTGTAGGCTGCGTCAGAGAGAAATTTGCTCGCAATTAAATAATCTTTTTTTCGGACGCACCCTAAGTGAGTTAATCTTGATGCTCAATCTGACGCACCGTGCGCGAATTAATCCTCATCAATCTCGAACCCATCTGGATTTTTCACCCACAAATTGACAACAGGTTCCACATCTCTCAAACTACGTTGTGCTTTAAACTTTTTAGCGGGTTGCGGTTGCCTCTGCAAGTCTGGGTCAAGGGGGTCAAATAATAAAGGCGGTGCAACTCCCACTTCTTGCTGATATTGCAAACTACCTTTTTCCGCAGCAATCTGTTGCCAAGTGTCCAGCAAATCTTTGACTCGACCTTTTAGTTTCAGACGTAATTCTTCTGTTTCTTCGGCGTCTCGGTCTTGGTCGTGAATTTCAGAACGCTGGGCAATGATATCAGCAACAAAATCTAAATTTGAGCGCTGTTCTATAATTTTAATTGCATTTAAAGGTGCGGTCATTTCTGGATTGCCTAGACGCGCTAAAGCAACGGTAATCGCAGCAATTCCTCGGTCAATGGCGCGGGGGGAAAAAGGCGTGACGCTGGTTGCTTCGACGGCTCGGTAAAAAGTGTTGTGCCACGCGCCGAAACGTTCGTAGTGAGAGCGATCGCGCGGTCTGTGTACATTTAATAATGTTACCACTAATCCCGGCCGCTGTTCGTCTCGCCCTACTCGCGAGGTTGCTTGAATGTACTCGGCGGCTGTTTTTGGCTGTCCTAATACGACCATTAATCCCAGGCGAGTGATATCTAAACCCACAGAAATCATATTAGTTGCTAGTGCAGCGTCTACCCGGTGTGCGTCTGAAAAAGCTAAGGCTAAACAGCGCTTTGCTTCCGAAACTTCGCTAGTGCTAACGCGAGAAGTTAATTCTAAAGGTTCATCGTTAATTCGGCGGTTAGCAAAACATCCTGACTGCTCATTTTCCCGTTTTCTCTGGCTATATCCTAACAATCTAGATTTGACTTCATCTTCAACAATGCGCCGACTTCCCCCCAGTTCTCGCAGGGAGTTAAAATAACCCAATAAGGTCATGTAAGAGTCAGCCGGATTATTTTTATTCCTCGCGCCGCCGTTGGCATCCCAATGTTTTTGAGCCGCCCCTAATACAGCTAAATAAGTCCGCAGCAAGATGACTTTTAAGCTGCGACCTTGAGCGGCAATGCCGATATAAGTGCGGGGATTTTGTTCCGTGGCGGGGACAGTTTTGGCGAAGAATGAATCGCGGCGGTCTGGGCCAGGAGGCGGAAAAACATCGACTTCGGTGCGACCAAATAAGGCGCGAATTTGTTTTGTTGCTCGTCGCACGGTTGCAGTTGAAGCAACTATTTTAGGATAGATTTTTTTGCCATTTTTGTCAATAGCTGATAAGGCGTCAATAGCCGTTTCATAAAGTCCGACCATTGTGCCTAACGGCCCGGAAATTAGGTGCAATTCATCTTGTATAATTAAATCGGGTGGTAGGAGAGGTTTTTCTAGTGTGCGACCGATGCCAATAGTAGCCGGCCCGTAAAATCCGTTGTCATCATAGCGATCGACTTTTCCGAATAATGCCCCAGTTTCTCCGACCCAAGGTAGGTTGGCAAATTTATCGACTGTGGCGATGATAAAGCAGGGGACACGGCGATAGATGGGGTCATCAACCGCAACAATGGGCAAGGGATTATTTCCTTTAAAAGTACATTGCGGTTGGCCATTGGCAAGGCGTTTACGGTTGGTGCAGAGAATTCTTAAATCCGTGGGATTGTCTGCGTTGGGGAATAAGGTAAAGGAGTTGCGGGTGAATTTTTCACCGCACCAAGGGCAGTTTTCTAAGGGAATGGGTGAGGGTTTACTACGATCGTCGTTTTGATAGGCAATGGTGCGGGTACGGGCACTTTCTGGGTTGTTGTCCCCTTTGCGTCCCATGCGGTTTGGCGTGGCTGCTTGTCCGACCCACAACCCGATTTCAAAAGGCCAAGTGCCTAGTTTTTGAACATCGTTTTGCCGTTCTAATTCTAAAGCGCAGATCAGAGTGGCCGCGCGACTCAGTTGGTCTAAGGTTAACAGTCGTAAAGTGTAGCGCATTAAGACACTAACCCCGGCCCCGCTAAGCCCTGAATTTCGCAACCGTCGCAGAACTAAAGTAAATGCGGCTAACCCTAAATATGCTTCGGTTTTGCCGCCGCCGGTGGGGAAAAATAGCAAATCTACGATTTCCCGATCGCCCATTTCTGGGTCGGCAATTCCAGCTAAGTTCATCAGCAGGAATGCTAGCTGAAACGGCCGCCATTTGGGGGCGTGGATTTCTGCGGGGGTTTTCTCACTGTCATGGGTGGCGCGTTGACGGATGGATCTGGCGATCGCGAAATTGGCAATTCTAAAGGCCTCGAACACTTCGGGGTCATTCATAGCGTCGAGGCCCGCAGCGATGCGATCGCGCGCGACTTGGGCGCGGTTGAGCAACTTTTGGGCAATTTGAGCTCGGTTGAGATCGAGGGGGAATTTGTGCCGCTGGTCTGCAATCCAATCGCCGTAAGCTGTTACCATTGGCTCTAACATTGACCGCAAAGCTGCGGGACTGGGTGCCTCCGCGATCGCTTCCATTTCCAGTTCAGTTCCGGGTACAACGGCCGCGATGACTTTTTCTACGTCAGCGGTGGGTATCCAGGCGGTGCGAATTTCATTGCAAATCGAGTCGGAGTGGACGAGGGCGATCGCCGAAATGTTGTGGCCAACAGCAAATTCGCAGTCTTCCCGATACTGCAAGTCTGCCACCTTTTCATCCCAATCATCATCGGTTTGTCCCCGCAAATTCGGGCGGGGGACGAGGGGGTAGGGGGTGTGAATAGTTAAAGTTGCTTGGAAGATGTAAGTGGTATCTCGCAAGGAGTCGTCGGTGGTGAGAGTGCGGTAGTTGACAAGGAAAGCGGAGACGGAACGGGTACCGGGGGGTAACTTAATCTGGGACAAGACGGGGCGAACGGAAATAACGAGTTTTAAGCCGCCACTGTCGGGAATGTCCAAGGTGTAGGGCGCGGTGGTGCTTTTGATGGGAACATCTACTTCTACCTGTTGAGGTTTCCGCAGCCAATCACCGGAGACGAGACTTTGCAGTTTGGTTTCTGCTTTTTCCTCTTCTGTGGGAATGGGCGAGTAGTCGCCCCAAGATGCGATCGCCCGGAAGTGAGTTGCTTCTTTGGGAACCAGGAAACTCAGCCCCATTGAAGAGGGAAAAAATGCTCTGCGGGCGGAGGATTTTTCCGGGGGGTTTTCGTCGTCGCCGGAACTGGGGCGACTGAGTTCGTCGAGTTCGTCATTGCTGGTGTCGTCGCTAGGTTGTTCGAGGCCGGCCCCGTAGGGTACGAGAAAACCGCTGAGATACCAGCGGGAAGGGGGCTGGTTGATGATTTCTGCGGCGTGGGCTTCGTCGTCGGGGATAGGGCCGATCAGGTCGAGTTGTAAAGCGTCGATTAGGTGTTGGCGAACTTCGGCGGGGGTTGTCATATCAAAATTAGTTTAATTCCCAATTGTATCACCATAAATCTTGTAGGGGCGGGTTCACTAACACTCTATGAAACCCACCAACAATCTCATAAACCCGCCCCATCCCCGCCACAATTTACTGTTGCGGGAGTTGTCATATCGAAATTAGTTTAATCCCCAATTATATCACCATAAATCTTGTAGGGGCGGCTTCGCCGAGATATGTGATAAGTATCGACAAATTATATAAACCCGCCCCGCCCATACTAACAGCGATAATTTTCTCCCTGACGCACCCAAGGGGATTATAAGTTAGCATCACGGGCATTGTTTTATGCGGCAACAAGGGCTCGATCGGGTGACAGAAAAGCTAAGATGATATCGTTTTGAGGAATGCCTTCCTCAATTAAATCTTGGGTAATGCCGCATTCCATACCGTCATATTCAATGTAGATTTTACCAGCTTCCAACGTGATATAAATGAGGTTTCCTCTGATTCGCCGCCCCCGATCCCAACCAACTTGCATCAAGGCGTAGCGATCGTGAGTTTCGTCAAACACGGGATCAAGTCGGATCTCTCCGTGAGAAGGCTTTAATTGGGCATATTTCCCGATTACCTGTTTGACAATTTCTCGGTATGTGGTTGCATTATCCGTTAAGTTATCCATTGTTGAACCTCTATTTTTTCTAAATCGATTACTACCAAATTTAAGGGTATTTCTGTAATGGCGAGTTCGCCAATAGGTTCGCTGAAAATGCCGTTATAAGCCCTAGTGGGAACGGCTAAATAAATTATCCGTTCAGGGTCAACTTGGCCTAGCAATAACCGATAGAGTATATATTGACCAATAGATTGTTCCAGATCGGCAATAGGTGACGCTCCTCGAAATTCTTTAATTTCAATGGCGACGCGAGTATTATCTCGCTTTGCGCCAATAAAACGCCCTTCTATTTTGTTATTCACTTCGGACGCTGCCGCTGCCAAGTCTACAAAGAGAAATCGCTCTCCGTAAGAAATTACATAGGGGTCGTTAGTGATTTCCCAACCATCTTTTATCAGCGCTTCTTTAACGATATTATGGATTGTATCTCTTGCCGGCATTCTTTCCTCAAATTGTCTCGGTTCGCTTTTGCTGAGTTGATGTAATTATGCGTAAATTTGGTTTGGCGAATATGTCATTTTTTATTAACTACTTGACAAAGCAGGAGATAATGTGTTATGACAAGCGCCCCAAGCTGAACTAAACTCCTATTTGTGTGATAATTGCAATTTTATCACAGATGAGATTTGCATAGAGGGAGGCAAAAGCAATGGCAAGCAGATATAGTATCGTTCAATACGTCCCCAATCCCATCACTGATGAACGGATTAATATTGGTGTTGTTGCTTTTGATGACAATGATGTGCGCGTACAATTTTTGAATAATTGGAGTCGAGTGCAGGCTTTTGGGCGTGAAGATATTCATTTTCTCAGAGACTTTGCGAAACGAATGAACTTCGCCGCCAGTGAGGGTTTGCTTTTCCCCGGAGATGAGCCAGATGGCACTCCTAAACATGAGCGATTAAAAAAAATTGCACGGGGTTGGATTAACAGTATTCAATTCACAGAACCTCACGGCTCTTTAGATAATGTCGAGAGTTTATTAGAAGATATCGCGCAGACTTACCTGGTTAATGTAGTTCCTACAAAAACTAAGCGAAATCGCCAAGATGCTGCGAGAATTACAACTTCTATAATTAGAACAACTCTTAGATCCTATGATGATAAACCTGCTTTAAAAGAAATGCTAAAAAATGATTTTCCTGTAAAAGGAAGTCATAAAGAACACAAGTTTGATGCGGTTGTTGCTAACGGTCAACCTTACTTTGCGGCGCACGGAATATCCTTTGAGGTTCACATTCCTGAAAGTCTCCAAGATTCTATTTCTTGGATGATTTCAGATGTCAAAGAATCTGATCCTAAATTGCCCATAGGAATTGTTGCACTTCCCCCAAAACAAGAGTGGCAGGATTATGAAAAACTAAACAAATTGTATCAAACAACTATCTCAACTTACAGGGATTTGGGGGCGGAAGTTTTGCAAGAAAATGAAGTACAACCTTGGGCATCTCAGACTATTGATAAGTTAGTTGCAATGGTGTGAGTAGGGTGCGTCACTCATCAATTCTTTGCTATTAGCGATAAATCTTCGTCTGACGCACCCTACAGACTATCAGGAAAACCAAGGATACGAGGCGGCTTATCTGAAACTTTTTTGCGAGATTTAGATGATGTCTTTTTACCTCCTTTCGCTTTCCCCTCAGCCGCTTTCCCTCCCAGAATTTCCTCTTGATAGCGTTTCAGATTCAATTCCAGCAATCTCGCTAATACTTCATCGTGGATTTCTTCTGGCCATTTATACCGCCAAGGTTTTTTCTTCTGGCGTTTGCTAATTCCTTCGCTTTCTTCCTCTTCTTCCTCGTAGTCAAGGATGAATTCGCAGTCGGTGGCGATGTCTGTCCACCCGTAGGCGTTTAATACAATTTGATCGCATTCTTGATGTAATTGTCGCAGTTTTATTATATCCGGGTGGCGTTCGTCCGGGTTGTGGAAGCGGTTGTAGGTTTCGGTGAGTCCCTGGTTGTTGCGTATCATTAATTCAGCGCGATATTCGTAGTAGGTTTTGCCTATTTCTTCTAATTCCGGGTTGGTTTCCCAGTTTGAGGGGAAGGGGAAGGTTTCAAAGCAGTCTGTGGGTGTGTAGCGAAGGTCATCTTTCATGGATGAACTGAAAAATCTTGCCCAAATTTCATGGATGCGGGATTGTAGAATGCAGAAAAATGAATTGCGTTCATCTACAAAAACGACTAAACCTTCAGAAAAAACTATGTTTCTGGGTAAAAAAGCAAATGATCCATGCTGACCAACACGGGAAACAACTAACACACGATCGCACTTGGCGATCGCTTTAAACAAAGCTGGTGTAGTTTCTCCAAAACGCCACCAATAACGCGCCCGAATTTCTCGATTTTGCTTTAATCTTGCAGGCTTAACCTTTTCTTCTACAATCCTCATCAAATCTGGATATTCCCGCGCCTCAGCCTCACTCATCTCCCCAAAATTAATCACATAGCGATTATGGGCATGAGTCGGACTCGAATTAACCTCTTCACCGCCGATATAAGGAAAAATGCGGTCGGCATTTTTAGGATTTTGTTCGATTAAACGGTGCATTTCTGTAATGGTTGTAGCATCGGGGTTGGTATCATCAAATGTAAACCCCATACCTAGCACATAGCTACCTATAAAACTTTTATCAGCATTTGCTAATAAAGTTTGAGGATTTTCATTACCCCCCGCATGAAACAAAAATGCAGAAATTAGCGGAACTTGTCGCCCGTCGAGTATAGGGTGCGTCGTCGCGAGTTGCGTAGGGTGCGTCGCTGCGGGAGATATTCGAGATAAATCAAGAATATCTGTAGCGACGCACCTTACTGTATCTACTTTTTGGACGTTGACAATACTGACTACAACTGCGGCAGAACCAATCCACTTAAACCGCTTTGTTGCATTGTAAATTGTGCCACCATTCTGACAGATATATCTTAAACCAGTGCTGCGCGTGTCACCTTGGGCAATGGTATTTGTCGCAATTAAACCAAAACAACCACCTTTTCGCAGAATCGTAAACCCTCGTCTAAAAAAGTGCGCTACTATATCAGCATTTCCGTGCGATTCGGGATGAATTACCTTTAACCAATCCATATATCCGGGCGCGGTAGCATTAATTGCTGTATTCTTACCAGCAAACGGTGGATTTCCAATAATCGCATCAAAACCAGGATTTTTCCGAGCAAACACCTCTGGAAATTCAATCTCCCAATTAAACGGCATAATTGGCTTTTTTCTAGTTCGCAAATCTTGGCTAATACTTATCAAATCTGAATCTTCAATCAATCCTTTTTGCCACACATCAACCTTTAATCGCAAAGCATCCCGCTTTTCTTTCCGGGCTTTATCTTTATCTTCTGCAAAAAAACAAGAAATTACTAAATCCCCCGTCAAACGTGGATTTTTCAATATTTGTTCAGCTTTTTGATAACTAGCTATCTTCCTGTTTTCCTCTTCATCTCCTAAATTAATTATTTCATCCCGATAGAATTTAGCTTGATTTATATCTTTAGCAATTTTGTCAGCAAACAAAGGCCCATATTCTGATTCACTTTTTTGCGGAATCCAGTTAAAATTCTTAATATCCTCATAGGTCAACCCCACCAAAGAATCGCCACATTTCAAGGCATGATCTAAAAAAGTAAACGAATGTTCTTTCGCCAAAGTCACCAACCATAGCGACAGCTTCGCCAAATTAGTTGCAAACGGATTTTTATCCACCCCATACAAACACCGCTGCGCTACCAACCGCCGCGCAAACAACAAAGGATATTCATCTAGGGGAATTTCCGGCAAAGCATTGTGTTTGTTCCAAGCTTCCACTAACCTCTCCGCTAACTGTCGGCAAGTTTCCACCAAAAACGCCCCCGAACCCATCGCCAAATCGCAAACTTTTAACTCTAAAATGTGTTCTGGCGTGGCATCTCCTCCCAATGCTGCTAAAATCGGTCTGAGAGTTTCCTTAACAATTGGTTCCGTCATCGCACGGGGTGTATAGTGGGAACCGCTGCGCCGCCGTTCTTCGCCCGGTTGCAAATAAAGAGAACCCACAGGCATTAAAGTGGGAGTTTGCGCTGATACTTTCCGCCCTAACGCCGCGACTATATCATCGGCGATTTTCGCTTCCTTTAACTCTTTGAGAGAATTACCAGTAATTTCGCATCCCGCCACTTCTTTTAAAAATTTAGCGCGGTCATTTGCCTTAGTTTTGAGAATTTCCTCGACGCTAACCACAACCGTAACTGAGACTTTTGAACTTTTAGGTTTACTCCACACTCCTATAGATGGACTCTGGGCCCGTTCGACTTCGTAACCCATCACCGCTTCGTAAACCGAACCAATTTGTTCGACATCTAGAGCACGGTAAGAAAGTCTGTCTCCGTCCAAAATCAACAACCGATTTAATACGCGAAAAATCACCCCATCGGAAATACGCGGCACTTCTGTAAGATGCGTTGCTGTTTCTAAGTTTGTTTCGTGCGTGGCTGTTTGAGTTGTTTGGTGCGTCGTTTGTTCAGTTTTTGACATCTCACCGGGATTTTCGGCGGCGACGCACCCTACTGAGTTTGTTTGGTGCGTCGCTTGTTCAGTTTTTGACATTTTACTGAGATTTTCGGTGGCGACGAACCCTACTTTTTTACCTAGTAAAAACGGGTATTCATCCGGGTCAAATAACTGACCGTGACGGGCCGGTAAATACTGAGGTAAATGACCGCCGCCCTCATAAACCAACCCAAACAAACTCAATAACCACGCCCAAGCGCCATACCGCTGATCCATCGTATCGGGATAATTTCCCGCATCAATTTGCAACCGTTCATACAGTCCCGTCACCGCATAATTCCGCGCATACACCGAATCTTGCGGCATCAACCCCTCATCTTCGGCGTACAACAAAAACACTAACCGCATTAAAGTTGTAATCAATCCCCCATAAATATGCTGCGGTTCTGTTTGAGCAATTTCACTCAATAACTTACCATTACTCGCCTCATCCGCTGTCTGAAATCCCCGCAATAATTCCCAGAGGGCATCTAAAACCTGTTCGGCTAATTTTGTCGAAACTTCACTTTGATATTTGCGGCTTTCCTGCAACAAAGCTGGCAAACGGCGTTCCGGCGGCGCAACAAAAATGCGATCCGAACCTAACAGCATTACCATCGCACTTAAAATTGGGCGGCCGGCAACTTCGCACATCGCCCCCACCGGAAACGTCAAATACCCCGACGATTCGCCACGCGGCGCATAAACCAAGCGCAATAGCGAACCGTTGCACAATAACCCCACGTTAACGCTCGTTTCGCGCAATAAGCGTTCAAATTTTGCTTGTGGCGAAGCATTCCACTGACCTGCTTTTTCTGATTCTAAATCTAATTCATCAAAAGGGCGATTATTTTCTATAATTTGGACTAATATACAGGGGCGAACTGCTTCTGGATCTAGAACTGTATAAGTTGGTTTTAAAGTCTCGCCGTAGTCAGGAAGTGGCACCGTGAATTCGGGAGCAATTTCTGCCACTAAATCATAGGGTTCCCACCCCAAAATCTCGGTAACAAAGGCGGGAAAATCTGAAATTAATGCTTGACTTTCCTCGCTATTTGTGGTACTAATTTCTTGGAAAGCTTGCTGCAATTCAACGATATTGCGATTCGGCACGCACTGAAATTTTACTAAGGCGGGAGGCGACACAACAAGTCCCACTGGTTGCAAGAATCCCAACCATTCTTTATGTCTGATTAATTCTGGATCTTGTGCCATTGTTCCTCCTGACTTTAGCTTTTCCTAAATTGTATAATTTTGACACTCCCCGGCCTTGAAGGCGCGGGGATTCTTGGATCAATCAGTCGATTTGCTCGTTGATGCTGCCATCAAAGAGTAGAGATCGGTCTGTCCCCAAGCGTTGATTTCGGTGTGCCCCACCGTATTTAAATTCAAATTAATTCCTGCTTGCTTCAACCCTTTAACCAAAATATTGCGAGCTGCGTTGTAGTCACGATCTAACGTCGCACCGCAATTGCAAATATGGGTTCTGGTTGATAGCGTTTTCTTGACAGTATTGCCACAACTTGAACAATCTTGCGAGGTGTATTGAGGTGGAACAGCAATTACTGTTTTGCCGTACACATTTCCAAAATACTCTAACCATTGACCAAATTGTGACCACGCTGCATCGCTAATCGACTTAGCAAGTTTATGGTTTTTGACCATATTCGGTACTTGAAGGTCTTCATAGGCTACAAAATCGCTAGATTTTACCGCGCATAACGCCGTCTTTATCGCGAAGTCTTTACGCTGCCGACTAACCTTCAGGTGCTTTCTTCCTAACTTGTTGATCGCTTTTTTTCGATTGCCAGAGCCTTTCTTCTTTCGAGAAACTCGCTTTTGCAATCTCTTCAAAGCTTTTTCACTTTTTCGGAGGTGGCGAGGGTTCGCGACTGTTTCGCCATCGCTATCGGTATAGAAATGGTTCAATCCCACGTCTATTCCAATAGCTTTACCAGTCGGAATAAGTTCCTCTTTTCGCTCCACATTGATGCAAAGTTGTGCGTAGTATCCGTCGGCACGACGCACAACTCTGATTCGCTTAATCTCATCTGGTGCATAGAAATGCAAATCCCGAGTACCGACTAATTTGAACTTTCCAGCAGCAAAGCCGTCCTTAAATGTCAAACATCTTTTGTCGGCAGAAAGTAGCCATCCTGATGTTTTGTATTCGACAGAGCGAGTATTTTTCTTAAACTTTGGGTAGCCTTTTTTGCCTGGTGTTTTTGCTTTGCAATTAGCGAAAAAACGTTGGATAGCAAAAATGGCACGTTCGGCAGAAGCCTGACGTGCCATTGAGTTAAGCTTGCCTGCCCATTCAAACTCTTTTGCCATAATGGCGCATTGTTTGTACAGATCAATTAGCTTAACTCTGGAATTGTCTATCCAATATCTAAGAGTTTTGTTTCGGACAAATTGAGCTGTTCTGATCATCTCGTCGATGACCCGATATTGCTCGGCTTTGCCTTTCAACTTAAACTCTAGAACTATCATGACAAAATCTTATCACTTTTGCGAAAGCTTTTAGTTACAAAATACGTATATTTAACAATTATTTGCAATAAGTGGAAATTAAAGCCGTCCTAGAAGGACGGGGCTTTAGACCCAATTTTTTGGTAAGGTGCGTCAGCTTTAAAATACTACCCAGACTAGATTGTAGGGTGCGTCAGCTTTTAAATACCCAACTATAACTATGAATAACCGCCTGACGCACCCTACCCAGACTAGATTGTAAGGTGCGTCAGCTTTTAAATACCCAATTCTAACTATGAATAACCGCCTAACGCACCCTACCCAGACTCAACCCGACACCGGATATAAATACATTAACCCTACTGGTTCAATTCGCACCGCTTTTACCTGATAAATCGCTTCAATTCGAGCCGGTTCTTTCACTAATTCCTCAGACAAACCTTGCAGACGTTTCTGCCAATAACGCCTATCAGCATCCACTTGTCGCTGTTCCTCTTCTGGAAAAAGAGATAACTGAACCGCTTGAGTTTCTTGTTGCCGTGCTAAAATGCGCTGTTGCTGCTGTTCTAAAATTTTCTTCATCTCAGTTGCTTCTTTCAAACCGCGCTCATTTAACTTCCGCTTTGCCCTTTGGGCTAATACTTCTGCCCGACTTTCCAGGTTCGGAATTAACTCCTCAACATCCTGAGACGCACTTTCCTTTAGGCGAATTTTTACCCCTTCAGAAACCTCTCGCAATCGCGGATTTGCCAAAGAATTTTCTAGCAACTCCAATACATTTTCTTTCTCTCCCTCTCCCAAAGGCTTCAGTTTTTTCCGCCCCCTATTTGCCGGATCTGTCCACTCCGCAGCAACGGCAATTACTTCATCATGAAGTCGGGTAGCACCTTCTCCATAAAGTGACAATCTCCCCAAGGCAATAACTTTAGGAATCGGGTCATCGGTGAGACAAATACAAGCGCGAGTTAATTCATCATGCAGAAATCCTTGGGCTAAAAATCGTCCCAATAATCGCTGCACAATTTTGTGTTCTAAATGCAAGTGTACCACTTCGCCATCCAGAGAACCAGGGTCACGAAAAAGCACTGGTCGGATGGGAGATTCCCTACGCCAATCCCACAGTTGTTGACTTCTTTGGCGAGGTTTTCTCAAGGTATCCAGCGTCACTGTCCAAGTTGGATCTGCCCCGACTCGTTGGTTAAGTGCAGGGATTTCCCATTTCGCTGTTTCTGGATTGTGGTTTGCTGCGATTACGTCAATGGGCTTGAGTTGCTGTGCACCTAAAATTTCCAATGAAGCTGAGATTGCATCCCGGAAATGGCGGTCATCTAAACCTAACCAATCCCGCGATTTCTTGAGCATTTCTTGGAGTTCGGAAATCTGTTTAATGAGGTCTTGTTTGCGAAGGCGAATTTCTTCTAATTCTTCGCCAATGGCGGTGGATGTGTTAGGATTAATTGTTTCTGAGTTTATTGTGTAGGGTGCGTCAGTATTAAATGTTTCTAACTGCGTACTTGAATTAGGACTGACGCACCTTACAGATATTTGTTCAAGGGATTGAGTAATTTTTCCCAGTTCTTTGTGAATAATCCCATTATGCAGCAAACGAGACATACTTTTTTCGACAACAGGTGTCAAAGTTCCCAACTCTGATTGAATGGTTTTTGTCTTCTGAATTAAAACCTCTAAAACTCGATCTTCAATTCGCTGCGGCAATACAAAATAATGGCAATTAACAACAGGCGAACGCTGAAGCTTCCTATCAATGCGACCGTTGCGTTGTTCCATGCGACTGGGATTCCAAGGTATGTCAAAATGGAATAAATCAGCACAATAATTTTGTAAGTTTATCCCTTCTCGTGCTGCATCTGTGGCAATCAGAATCCGAAGGGGATTGCTGGCTGGGTCGCTGTTAAATGCCTGTTTAATAGCCTCGCGCCGTTCCTCGCCAATGCCACCATGAAAAACGCCGATTCGTTGGTGTTCTAAGTGAGAATTGGCAAAGGCAGATCGCAATTGTTCTTCTAAGTAACGTTTGGTATCTGTATATTCTGTGAAAATTAGGACGCGCCGCTCTAACCATTGAGCATTTGGCTGCCCTAAATCAGGACACAGATTTTCTCTAATCCAGTCAATTAACTTAATAATTCTCGGGTCAGGTTGATAACGAGCAGCATTGGCAATTTCCGCCATTTCTGACAAAATTTCTTGTTCTCGCTGGGTAATTTGTGATAAACTATTAGCAGTTGCCGCTGCCATTTGCGCGTCTTCTTCTGCCTGCACTTCTTCCTCTGGCAGTTCCGCCCGCTCATCATCACCTCCCGCCGATTCAGACAGCAGTTGTAAGCGTTCTAACCGCAAAATTGGCTGTTTAGAAACTTGCTTTTCTAAAGCTACTCGGTGAACTTTCAACGTGCGAGTAAAGGCTTCGATAGATGACAGCAAGCGCTTTTGCAAATTGGTAATTACTAACATCGCCGCTGCTTGGTTGCTGCGAGATTCACCTTGCAATCGCTCTTCTCGCAATTCTCGATAGTGTTGCAGCAAGCGCGAAAGTTGGAGTTCGGGTGCAGTTTCAGGCAGGTTGTCGATCGAGATCGCAATCACTTCCCTTCTCGGAAAATCATCGCCAATTTCCCGCAAGTCTCGCTTGAGACGGCGCACCATTACCGAGTCGAGTAATTTGCGATCGCGCACGGGGACACCCCGGCAAAACCGCTGCGGATCTAAAATTTCTAACAACGCTGCAAAACTATTAGAATGGCCGTTGTGAGGCGTTGCTGAGAGAAATAACTTATGTTCAAAACGAGGCGCTAAATCTCGCACTGTGCGAGTTAGCTGGGAATCAACAGCATATTTAGCACCGCTGGCAGGGGCGGCATTGTGCGCTTCATCTAAAATCAGCATCGATGCGGCTGCAAATTCGCCCAACCAATCTCGCAGTGGGCCGGTGTAGGTTTCATCTCTGAGCAAAGCATGGGAGATGATGAAGCGGGTGTGAGTTGTCCAGGGGTTGATACCGTACCCGCGATCGCGCCTGCAGGTGGCCACAAAGGAGCGATCGCAAATTATGAAACTGAGCCCGAAGCGGCTTTCCATTTCTTCTTGCCACTGTCGCACGACAGTAGGGGGGCAAGAAATCACCACCCGTCGCACTTTCTGGCGGATCAGCATTTCCCGCAAAATCAGTCCCGCCTCGATCGTTTTGCCCAAGCCTACGTCGTCGGCAATAAATAACCCAACTCTCGGCATGAGTAAGGCTTTGCGGAGGGGTTCTAACTGGTAAGCTTTAACTTCGATGCCTGCTCGGTAGGGAGATTGAAATAGCTTGGGTTCGGTTGAAGTAACGCAGTTCCAGCGCAGGGTGTGCAGGTAAGCTGAGAAGAGTTTAGGATTGTCGAAGCCCCGCTTCGCGACGGAATCCCAAGAGTTATTGCCGATCGCTATGGCGTCAACTTCTCGTTCCCACAGGACTTCGAGGCTTTCTCCCAAGGCATCATCTTCTAAGCACGACAGTCGCACTAAGGTGTCTGTATCCTCGGAGAATTTGGGTGCGACTTCTTCGACGAGGTATTGGCGCGATCGCACCCTGACAATTTGCCCAGTTTTTAGTTGCATTTTGCTACTGTACTTGCGATCGTTTTTTCTGTAAATATTTTTAATGATATTTTTCGGCTATCCCCAGCTCGCTTGCTGGTTTAATTGGGTCAATACTTCTGGCTCATAAACAAGTCAGGGGGGGCATCTTCAACATCAAAGAAGCGCAACCCTTTGTACGGAAAGTCCCCATCTGGGGGTAGGAATAAAAATTGGCTCCCGTTCGCCCGCCAAACTAACAGTCTTGGACGCACTAAGCGGGCGGTTTTGTAAAGGTTTGAGATTCTTCGCGCGCTGGGCGAGCGAATGACATAATGTGGAAGCGTGCGTCTAGGACTAAATAATTTCACTGTTGAACGGCTCACTTCAAAAGCGCGATCGCCTTGACAAGCTGTTCCGGCTGTACCTCCAAATAGCGCTGGAGACTCGACAAATTTTTGTGTCCTGAAATCTCCATAATCACCCGCAGCGGCACCCCCGCATTGCTCAAGTTCGTGAGTGCTGTCCGCCTCATGGAATGTGTGGAAGCTCCCTTAATTCTTACCCGCTTGCAAGCTTCTTTAAAAATCAAATCTGCAAAAGAGCGCGTCAAAGGCTTCGTATTGTCTCGCCCCGGAAACAAAAAACCCACATCTGGATTGTAAGCCTTTAAATACTTACCCAGCATAGGATGGAGCGGCAGCGTTCGCGTTGCTGATTTCCCCTTTGTCGTCGCTTTCCGCAACGTGACTGACCCCCCAACAATGTCGTGAGTTGTTAAAGCTAACGCCTCTGAAATGCGGCAGGCGCAGTAAAAAGTTACAGCAAACAAAAGCCTGTCCCTTGCTGTAATAAAACCCCGGTCAAACAGTCGGTCAATTTCTGCGGGCGTCAAAATCTTAGCGCGCCCATTCCCAAGAACCTTCACGGCGCCGCCTCTTAGAGTAAATTCCTTCATTATTGGACGAAAGGGAGTTTACGTCAAGTAGGCTAACTGGCTTCTATTCTTTGATGGCCAACCAAATCCGGCTCAATCGCTTTCTGGACAATCGGAGGCGCTTGTTGCAACTCACTTCCCGCTTATTGCTATTCAACTGACTCGAATTCTCGGGAAAGTTGATAATCGGCAAGGTAGCGATCGCGTCGATGAGGTCTCTGAAGGTAACAGGTTCAAGGGCTGTCATAACACCGCGCCACCAAGAAAATTATTAGTAACTAATCTAATTATACTATTGTTTGATTCTACCTGCAACCTTTTTTGCTGGCTGGTTATATTCTGAAGAACAAATCATCAATATTCTCCAATAGTCCTTCTACTTCCCGGTGTGGTTCGATTTGGAGACGTTTGTCGATCATCGCACCTCGCTGACGAAAGCAACTACACCTTTACTATACAAGTCTGCTGCAACCGGACTTGACATCAACGCGATTGGGCGGGGTCTCAAAAAAATCATAGCCTAGTCAGAGTTTGACTTTGAAAATAGTCGCTCAAATATAGATTCCAATTGATTGATTTAAGGAGATGTCGCGCTGCAATTTCTTTATCAAGAAATTGATCTGAAAACCTATCAAAACAAATCAGTTGCAGTCGATGCACAGTTAAGAACTCATGTCAATCTCAAAAGGAAAGCGAGATTTGATTTCGGGCCTGCCACTAAAACAGTTGAAGGATATACCACCTTCAACTGAGTTGCCTGCAAATTTTGCCAAAATTCATCCCCCGCGCTTTGAGTGTGGCGAGATGGTGCGCTGGACTGATGTTGGCGAAGAAGGTGACAGAGGAATGGTTATAGGCAAATTTTACAACTACGAACAGCGTCAGCGTTGTTGGATGTGGTGCTACATCATTTGCCTTACTCCTGATTCCAAAAGTGCAAAGTGGTGTCAGTTTGATACTGCCTGGGAAGAAGATTTGGAGAAGTTTGAGGATGATAAAAAAGCAGCAGACTTTGACAGATAGAGAACGCAATTTGATTGCAGTTTACAGTGAATGCCAATTGCAAATGACACCGAGGCAGTTTTATGCAAAGTGGGGAGTGAGTTATGAGGAAATTGCTTTTATTTGTTCTCGTTCTGATTCTACAGTGCGGGGTTGGTTTAGAAAGGGGGAAAATCGCCGATTTCCTACTGCTGTCGATTTGCGTCATTTGGCTTTAATGGATTTTCTGCTGGAGCATTTTGAGGAAATTCCAGAGGGATTGGTGGCTTTCCTGTGTCCGCCTTGCGAAGAGAATAGCCTGGATTAATGGCGCGTATAACGGAAAGACTGTTTAGGGCAACGACTGTATACGTTGTCGCAATCATATACTGCTGACTTGTTCAAACAGTTTTGGTGGCTGCCATACACCAAGCTTTTTCAGCATCAAAAAATAATTTGAGCTGGTTATAGCACAAACCTCGTCAAATATCAATGTCACCGTGACCTGTCTTTGACAAGATTATTCAATTACTGTCTTGGCAAGCAATGAAACAAGAGCACAATCTGTTACTTTTACTGCTGAGGTACTAAAATGACCTACTCTGAAAAATTGCACCCGTGGTGTATCATTAGCCTGCTTCCTAATTGTCAGCGTGTTATTGTGGCACGATTTCGTAAGAGAAACGATGCAGACGATCATCTACGGGTTTTGCAGCGGTTAGTGAAAACCCGCACATTTGTGATTATTTTTGACATCCAACCAAAGCCTACTGTGCCTAAAGAATAACGGCGAATGCAGCGAAGGTTTGAAATCGAATTAATCAAGATACCTGCGTTAGTTGAATAAACCGACTTTCCAGCGATTTCTCCCAGCGACAGAACCTACTGATAGCTGGGAGAATTTTTTATATATTTTACTGATTCTCTACTAACTACAACTTTTTATCATAGTGTTGATTTACGCTCTAAAGCGATCGCATTTGTACGGATAGTTACAATTGCATAAGTAAATATGCTCTGATTGATAGCTGTGCAATCGTAGATGTGGCTAATAGTAATATAGCTTGCGAGCGCAATAGATATTCCTTCTGCTATACAAATACTAGACAAGTCTAGACATTTGCTTCTTACTTCATCGGGGGCATGGGAGCGGCTATCCCTCAGTAAGCTTTCACGGTTTAGCCAACCGTGATAAATTTATTGCTGCATTCAAATCCCTGTCTATCGAATGACCGCAACTTTCACAGTTATAAGTCCTTTCTTTTAACGGCATACCTTGGATTAGTCCGCAATTTGAACAGGTCTTGCTTGATGGGAACCAGCGGTCGGCAACGACGATCTCGCAGCCAAACTTTTTAGCTTTGTATTCTAACTGGCGCTTGAATTCATGGAATCCACAATCAGCTATTACCATACCGCAAGTTTGTGATTCTTTAGCATTCCACAGACATTCAAATCTTCTACTACTATCGTTGCGTGGTTTTTGCATAAGTAAGTAGTGATTTGATGTAGAGTATTTTTTCGCTCGGTTTGCTATTTTTGCATGATGCTTTGCTAGTTCAATTTTGGCTTTACATCTATTATTGGAACCTTTCACCTTTCTCGCTAAGACTCTTGACAATCTCTTAAGTTTTGCGAGATGCGCTTTATAGTGCTTTGGGTTCGGAAATACTACGCCAGTTGAAAGCGTAGCCAACTCTTTAACACCCAGGTCAACTCCTACAACGTCATGACTTTTGACTGTAGGTTCATGATGTTGTTCGTAGGCAAATGCGATAAACCAACTATCGGCAGTGCGCGAGATGGTGATTGACTTGCAAGTTGTATGAGGCAACCCTTCGTGAGTTTCTACCCAGCCAATTGTCGGCAGCTTTATAGATGTACCGCCCACAGGGATAGGCTTACCGCTAGCGTCAATCGTGAAAGAGTCGTGATGCCCTTTCTTCTTAAACCTGGGATATCCACCTTTTTTTGAGAAAAATTTAGCAAACGCATCTCCAAGATTGTCAAAGGCGTATTGGGTTATCTTTTGACAGATTTCCGCCTCCTTTATCCACGTAAATTCAGGTTTTACATGATTGTTAAAGAATTTTTTGAGCAAGTATTTGTTGGGCTTCAATCCATCTTTATAAAGGCTGCTCCAAGTAGCCAGTCCCCAATTATAAGTAAATCTCGCTATGCCAGCGTGTTTACTCATAACTGTTGATTTACTTTTGTTTAGCTTTAACTTTGTTTTGATGGATAGAAGCATTGTTCGACCTCAACACTGGATTTCTTTGTTTAACTCTGCCACGTCCTGTACTGGTTTGTCAATAGCCTTTTTTAAATTTTCTTTGATTTCCTTGGAGTAATTTCGTAGACCGTATAACCGACAGGAGAAACAGTGAATTATTGCCATCAGGTCTTCTACTAATTCATGTTGAGGAGACAGTGATTCTTGGTTGGCGACTATAATTTCACATCCGACTGATACGGCAAGTTCTTGGATGAATTCAAAGGCAAATCTGCACATCCTATCTTTGTGTGCAATTACGATTGTTGATATTTCACCCTTAAGCATTGACAGCATAATTGCTAGAAACTTTTTTCTCTTAAAGTTTAGTCCACCGCCAATTTCCGATATCCAGTCATCAACGCTTAGCCCTCGACCTAGGCAGAAGGCTTCCATTGCTAGCATCTGGTTTTTGAGTTCTGGCTTTTGCCCGCTGGATGAAACTCGACAGTAAACTACGATTTTTCGTTTGGCCTCTATGGGCTTCAATCCGTTAGCTATCAAGAGATCGTCTTCTGTGTAAAACCGATGACCTGATAGGGTGCGCTTGGCCGGTAGCTTCCCTGAGACATCCCAACGCTGGAGTGTTTTTACTGACAATCCCAGTTTTTTTGCAAAAACGCGCGAGTTTAAACAAAATGGTACACCGTAGTTTTGTCGATAAGTGTACCATTCTGTCTACTTATTTGCTATCTAGGTACTAGCTCTATCAATACTTCGGAATTTTGAAGAGTTTTTTTGGGAGATGGCTCTGGCGCAAGGTTCGTAGGTGGCTAATGTTGCGCTGAGTTTTTGGATTTCTTGCCATAGCTCTACTATCAAGGCTTCTTTTGCCTCGTTCAATAGTTGCTTGATTGTCGGGTAGTTTTTCCATTCCTTTATCTAATGTCTATCTCGTCTTCTTGTCAAGGGGGTTGAGCAATTACAATCAAAGAATCAATAGAGACAAGTGCGACCGCATCTTGTCGGACAGATAATTAATGGGAATTAATTAAGAAATTTCTTGGGAAACACGCTTACCGTTAAAACTTTACAAAAAATAGATCGTTAAAAGCAAGGCCGCGATCGCGGCAATTTTTGAGAATAAGCTGCACTTGCTTGTACTGCGAATCCAGCCATGACCCAAATAGAACCAAATTCCGAACTAACTGGAGAGGATATTCCACTTTCAGCTACTCAAAAAGTGGGTGAAACCATCAACAAAACTGAGAACACTTCACAGAGTCCTGACTTACTTGATGAAGGAGAATCAGAACCTTATGAATTCAATTTTTGTACAGTCAAAATCCACATTGTTATGCGACCAGACGATGGGCATCCAGAAGGGCGAATCGTAGAAATTACAGCAACGAGCCACGACGACTTACCACTATTAACACAAGTTAGAGAGAACTCAATTGGAGCTTGGCCAAGTGCTTTACAAGAATTGCTCCAGCGGTTAGCCTCCAATTTACCTAACCGAAAAGTGAGTGCTCAAATTCGCTCTTCTTTACGTCCACCCCGCAAGAAAGCTAAACCAATCCCTCAACACCCTACTGATTCACCCGTCAATAAGGGTGAAATCGGAGTCCAAATTTCCTTGTTTTAAAGAGGTAAAAATGAGTCTAATAGAATACGAAGGCAGACAAATTGAACTGCCCAACGAAATTACTTCAAATGATGAAAAGTTACTCGAAGTCCTGCTTCCTTACTTCCCGGAATTAAGCGAAGCTACGATTGAAAGAAAAGCAGGTCAACCCATTAAAATCATCAAACAAGCCAAGACAAAAGGTGTAGAAGAGTCGCAAAAAAAACTATCCGTACTGCATAAAAATTGCGTATTTCAATGCCAGATAAAAACTCATCAAATCCTCCCCCCCATTCCCCACTCTCCTCACTTATGGCAGCACCAGAAGAACCGAATCAAGCTGTCCAACTCACTTGGGCTCTCCAATGTGAATCTATCAACGGTTATGTTACTCCGCTAACCTTAGCAAGTCGCACTCAAGAAATCTCTCAAGCAATAGCGAGAGGTGAACAAGAACTACAGCGATTTAAAGCAACTCTCAAACAACTGCAACTTGCGCCAGCTATTGCACATCCCCAAATTCCCCTGAATTTTTAATGCCTGCAACCATTTTGTCTGTGTCGCAAGCCATCGCTGGTTTGCGACACTCCTACCCAGTAACCAAGCCAATTGAAGCGATTGAATTTCTCCAGCAAACGCTTAATAGTATTCAAATACTAAACCTTTACCAACACTTTTTTCCAACTGAATTTACCACCAGTACCAGTTCTATTTACTCTGATAGTCCTGACATTCATAGCCCCCGCGAATTAGAATTTTTCAGTCGGCTTGACGAAACAGAACTTATCCCTATCAGCCCCTGGCAATTAGAAATAGCCCAAGAAGAACGCCTCGACGAACTCCTGATAGAGCCTTGGGGGTTAGATTGGTTGAGCTATGAAGATTATGATATTGAGTCATTAGCCCCTGAGTGGCAAATCTTGCTGCCTCTAACTTCTAAAGGACTAGATTGGCTAACTGAAAATGACGCACAAGATTGGTATGAAGAGGAATTTAACGTTTTATTTTCTCACGTTTTACCACCCGATCGTATCAATTATCTGCAATTCCAAGAGCTTTGCTCTCTGGCTGACTTTCCCATAAAATCAGTGCCAATTGTACTAAGTTTCCTCAATTATTCAACAGGTAATATTTGGCTAGACGGCTGCGCTCAAGACGAGTATCAATTTAGAGAATGGACAGTCGAAAACTTGATATCTTTATCAGCGCAATGGCAAAGTGCTAAAGAAGTAATAACCCAAGCTCAACAGGTTATCGACTGGCTTGCTACTGACCGCCCTCGACGTTTTCAGCAAATTCTTGAACTCTGGAACAAGAGCACTTTGTCAATTTGAATTACCTATGAATCCAAATAATTACGATTGAAACTCTCAAGTCTAAAAATGCTGAGCTCCCCGCTTAAGCGTATTCATTGTGAAGCAGCAACCGCTAGTGCGGTTGTAGCTGTTGGAAATTGAGGTCTTAACCATGACTGAAACTCTAACAACAACCGAAAGAATTGCACGTCTCAATGACCAGTTGCGTCAAGGAAATACCAAAATTGGTGAAATTCGGATCACTCAAACTGTAAAAGCTCTTCCTCCTGAATACCAACAAAAATTACTGCAATTAGTAAGAGATTTTAACAGTTTTGAATCGGGCAACGACCCCTACGGAGAACGAGATTTTTTTGCCATTCAACTGGATAGCAAAAACTACTTTTTCAAAATCGATTATTTTGACAGAAAAGCTTGGCTGGACAACCAAGAAGTGAGTTCAGAATGCCCAGAAAACTCGGATAAAACTTGGAGAGTTGCTACCCTAATGAAATCGAATGAATACTAATTTTCAAGTAGGAGCTAACCTTACCTATCGGGTTAGCTCTATAACCTCTATCAATTTTAAGCTATTATGCAACATTTGTCAGGAGAAGCCTTCCGTGAAATTCTGCAAATAGCTCCCCGACAGCTAACAGAAATTGATGCTGAATTACTGTTCATCAAAGAACAATACCTGTTCCATTATCGAGAAGGGACAAAGGAACACTACAAACTACTCTCCTCTGTCAGTTTGAGAACTGCATTTTCTCACGATCCAATTGATACAGGTTGGATGCCTCCAGGAGTCATAAGGTGGGGAACTAATTCTCAAGGAAATTGGGTAGTAAAATTCATACATCCTGCTCAATATAACCTCCACTTTGATGATATTGAACCGATTACTATTCCGCTAACCGCTTTGGTATTGGTAGGACAGAACACTCAATATTGGGTATGGGCAACTGATGTCGCCACCTTCAACCCAGAGGCGAAAGCTTACCATACTCCCTTACCAAATATCCACCCAAACGGTTTAATTTGCTGGGGACAAAATACTCCCCCGGTTGCTTCAACTCAAACCATTGATATTGCTTGGCAAACTTTCATCACTACTCCTTTCAATGCTGACTTATCCAGCCAAAAAAGCCGAAAGTTTCCCCAAGATGTCAGAGAACATCTGAAAAGTTTAGCCTTGAAAAAAAGGCGTTCCTATCCTGTTAAAGATTTAGTTGAAAGCAGGTGCAACCAGTCAATTAACTCTTTAATAGAACACCTTTTATTGATTGCTAACCCTATCTAGGGATTGCACTCAACATTTTTCTTTCAACCGCCAAGTTTAAGTTAATGCTAAAACTTTTTAACCACATTCATGCCTCTATTCCCTTGCCTCCCATTGCTACTGGAGTATTCTGCGAATACGTTACAGCTTCTAACGGCGTGTTTGTGCGTTCAGTTCGCCCCGGACTAGAGGCAATGATTCCTGTTGCAAATTCAGCGCCCAATACTATCAAAGGGTTGCCATCTATAGAACCGTACTTGCACCTTGACACTCGTTCAGTACCATTAGAATTACTCCTTTCTATGTGTACAAAATCTGCATTTAGCAAAGATAATAGTGGGAATCTCACAGAGATTTTATTTCACCTATCCCTTGACAGCTGCAATCAATGGCAACTGACAATTCCACTCCAAACAACTACACGAACAAGCTGCCAACCTCTTGATAATTTATCCTGCTCAACTGCCTTAATTGAATGCCACTCTCACGGAGAAATGCCTGCTTTCTTTAGTAGCACAGATGATGCTGACGAGCGCGGGTTTAGACTCTATGCAGTCTTGGGTAAAGTTAATACTTTAAATCCTGAGATTTTAGTCAGAATCGGAATTTTCGGACACTATAGCTTAATTAAAGCTAGTTCTGTATTTGAAGAGCCATATTTTATCACCGATGCTTACCAAAACTCCCTTAAACCTCGACTTTGAGTACGCCAATTCTACCCCTCTCCTCCTCAAAGATTACTCTCACCTACACTTGTGGCTCGTTGGCTGTGGGGGCACTGGCTCTTATGTAGCTGAAAGTTTAGCACGATTAGCTTACGTTTTCAAACAACGTGGTAAAAATGTCAATGTTGCCTTTGTTGACCCTGACATTGTTGAAGAGAAAAACTTGGGAAGGCAGAGATTTTGTCAATCTGAACTCGGATTGAATAAAGCCGCTACTCTTGCTTTGCGTTACAATCTTACCTGGGGGCTAGAAATTAGTGCAATTCCTGACTATTTTGACCCCAAATTGGTAAAATCATACTGGAATGATTTGGTAATTATCACTGGCTGCGTTGACAATAGTGCGGCTCGTCGTTCCCTCGGCAAAACACTAGAAAGTAACCGCCACTCTGATATTCCAAGAATCTGGTATCTTGATGCTGGCAATAACTTTGATAGCGGTCAAATTCTACTAGGTAGTCATAATTGTGGTGAGGGGTTAATTACTCACCTAGATCAATTTGAGAAAACAGGCATTATGGGAGCGTTACCCTCTCCTATTTGGCAGTGCCCCAATTTGAGAGAATCCCAGCCTGAAGAACTGGCAAATACCTATTTATCTTGTGCTGAGTTAGCCACTATTAACGCTCAGAGTCTCACAATTAATCAGGGGATAGCCTCCATTATTGCTGACTATTTATTCCGTCTCACTTTGACGAATGACTTGCGCAGGTTTGCCACTTTCCTTAACCTTAAATCGGGTTCTATGCGCTCGGAATTTATCAGTTTTTCATCTCTTAAAAGGTTTGCAAGAGGGGGAGGGGGAAGGGGAAGGGTGGAAAAAGGAAGGGAAGAGGAAGGGGAAGGGTAGAAAAAGCTGATTATTTGGGGAGGGGAAAGGAAGGCTTCGCCGTGAACTATGCGGCTCGACTGAGCGACATTCGGCTTGCGCTCAATCGAGCCACAATTCGGCTAAGCTCATGGTCGAAGCCTCACGCCGAAGTCCGACGGGAACCCCGCTTACCGAACGTCCGAATGGAAAGTTATAGGTTGCCGTTATCTAAATTGAATAAAAAATCAAATAAGGAGTATGAGAAAATTGGCAACATAGTAGCCGTTATACCAGCCTTGACAGTCGCGTAAATTGCTGTTGTCGGACTCGCGATGAAGCAATCGGCTAAACTGTTGTTGTCTGATAAAGCTTGACAGTCGGCTAAACATTTATTCCCTGACTTGGTTTACAGCAGTCGCTCGACTCCTAGCTATTAATGGCGGTTATAATTCTCCACCCTATTAGTCCAGGTAGTAATTTCTAAGTAGGTAGGCGGGATTAAACCGAATAATGTAACAGTATGTAAATAGGCTTAAGTCAGCCAGTAGAGAGCATTTGAACACTTTACATCGTTTACATAGTTGCGTTTTAAAGCGCCGACTTACTTACCGTGAGCGTGGCGTTTGGCAGAATTCTATTGAGCTTACACTTTCCAGCAGCGATCGTCCAACAATCTTAAAATCTGTGCAGCAACTCGAACTTTTTCCGCAACCCAAACCCAGCTCCGCTAAATCTCCTCAACTAACGATGAGTTCCGAGGCTTTGTATTCTTGGAAACAACGCATTTTTGAACACCAACAATCTGAAAGTGCGCCACAACCGCGACAGGGAAGTCTATTCGAGCTAGCAGTAAATCCTTGTGACTCCAACAGCATAGACCCGTTTGCCCTGCAATTGCACAATCTCTCATTTTGTGAGAAACCGGATTGGGGCGATCGTACTTGCCTCTATTTTGTCATCGACAACGCATTCCGCTTGGTTCTTTACGTGGGAGAAACGCAGCAAACACCGAAACAGCGCTGGGCGAACCACTATTGCTACAACTACGTCGGCAACTACATCGAACTGCATCGGCGTTATTCCCTAGATGTGAGTGTAGCCATAGCATTTTGGTACGGAGCGCCGAGCAATCGAAAAAAGCGGCTGCAACTAGAGTCCGAGCTTATCTACAAGTGGAAGTCGCCTTTTAATAAAGAATGCTGGCAATATTGGGGACAGCCATTTGGTAAGTGAAACTGCTGGGATTCCTCACCTGATAGCAAGTTACTCAAAAAAGTATTATTTGACCCTGCGAACTGGAGAAGTAAGAAAGAGACAAAATCCCGGTTAATAAGCGTAAATGTAGTAGAGGTTGGTAGCAATGCTGCCAGGCAGATTGTATCCGTGCTGTTTCCGTATCTTAAATCTTAGCAAACCGAATTTCTAAGGCTCCCATCCTCATTTTAACCGGATATAGGTAAATGCGAGCGAAAGGTATCAGTAACAGTTCGAGATTGTTCCAATTCACAGAGATTGTTGAATTACTAAACAATCCTTGAAAAAAACCGGATTTCTAGCTGTTTACATAAGCCTCTAGAGTATTTCGAGAAAATCCATGAAAAACATTGTTTATCGATATTCACTCTTGTGTAGCCTAGGACTTCTAACCTTCGTGCCGCTAACAGGAATACTCTCTCCTGGTAGCAGTAGCAGCCAGCTTTCCCCATCAGTTAGTCAAAATCAAGTTTCACGTAAACCTGCTTCCAGTACAAAGCAATACAAGAATTCGGCGTATGGTGTTAGCTTGAGCTATCCCAGCAATTGGCGACCTACCAAGGGCTATGAAGAACGCTTTAGCGGTGCTGATGGATTCTTCCAGATAATGGGGTTGTCGTCACCGCCACGGTCAACGATTCAGAATGTTTGTAAGAGTGTAATGAATCATAAACTCAATCCCTATGGTACTCGTCCCCGGATGCAGAGGTTACAAATCCAGGGCCGCCCAGCGTGTTTAATTTTGCCTTCCTCTGACCAAGATCGGACGCTGGAAAGAATGGCAACGCTCATTGTCCGCTATCCCACACCGATTCGCCTGAATGGGGGAAACTACAATCACCTCATGTTGTCTGCGAACAAGGAAAACATTCGCCAAATTACTAACGGGCTAAGATTTACAATACCAAGGCGATAGTGTAGCAACCGCCAAGGCTGTTAGGGCATAAAGTGTAAATAGCCCCAATTGCGGTGCGATCGTAAAACCTATTTTTAAAGTTGGGTTCTCAAACAGCTCACCGGAGGCAAAAGTTGTAGATGTTACTCACCAAAATCGATGCACCACACTTAATTTCTGTAAATCCAACGCTTAGTAGAGATTGAGTTGGTGCCAGATTTTTTCCAAGTCGCTGTGTGATTGCATAATAAAAAGCAGACGCATCTCCATCTACTCATGAAAAAGTACCTCAACCTCGCCATCGCCCTCATTGCATCGCTCAAACCAAAATCCCAATCACCCCAAATCGATACCTACGGTCAATCCTCGCTCACTCAGGAACAGCAGCAAGCTCTCATGGAATTGTTGTTCGCTAGTTTCAGGGATGTGGGATACTTCGGTAAATCTCATCTGATTTGGGATGATGGGCAGGATAGGCAACGGGAGATATTCACCGCCTTGATGCGACACGAACCAATCTTTCTGTACCGCCAAGGAGTGCGACCCACTCCAATTGTTGAGGGATATTGCTGGAAATTGATTGGCGAACATCCCAGTTTGCGGTTGTATCAGTTAGAGATGGAAGTTGACGGAGATTGAGGGCGATTGACAGTGATAAAAACAAGAAAGCCCCAGCATTTTACCGGGGCACGACCAGTTATCGCAACTTCAAAGCCCTTGATTGTACTTGAATCAGCAGCCTTTCAGCGCTCTGTTGAATCGCATCATCGGGGTGCATATCCTAAATACCAATCAGTCGGATAGGGGTATCTTGCACTATGCCTGCAAATAGTGCAACGCTACGCAGGCAACCCTAATGCCTTCAATATCATTGGCAATAACTTGCTGCACGCTTCTACAATGCTAGCAGTCTGGGGTAAACTGCTCAATGTTGCCTCAAACATCTTCCTCGCTTTTCGTGTAAGCCCTTCTTTTTTAGCAGGTTCCTCTGTTTGCTTAGCTTCTGCCAAAGCTTGCACCTGCTCTAATAAATCGGCTTTGTCGGGGTCAGGTAGGTTGGAGTCGTTTTCGATCGCTTGTTGGAGTTGTGTTAAAAGTTCTTTGATGTTGGGTTCATCGGTTTTCAAGGAATTGGGCAATTGATTGAGAGTGTTGGTCACGTTGCCGCTAATCATGCCCAAATTAACAACTCCATCACCGCCAACTAACCCGCTGATGTCGCCAATGCTGCCACCGTCTGAATGAATGTTGATTCCCTTATTCTGAGTCACGATTAATTCTCCTTGAACGATTTGAATTGTTTCTGCGTGAATCTTAGATTGATGCGTACCTGTTTGAATAAACTGCTCAATCGTATCTTTAAGTGTACGAATTGCAGAGTCTTGTGCGACCAGTTTTAACTGAACGGCAAGCGGCAATTCCTTGTGGATTCGAGCGTAATCTGTAAAATACTCGTGGCTTAACTCTGATTTATCGGCTCCCGGTGCAGTGGTAAACCGGAGATTCAAGCCATTGTTGCCCCGCCGTTCGATCGCCACAAACCGTAGCTCTTGCTCTGGATGGTTGGCTGATAAGTTTTTAAGTGCAATGGAGATGGCGCGGGGGTCAATATCCTGACTGTGGTACAAATCTAGAGTATCCACGTAAGGCTTGATGAAATCTGCAAACTCTCCCTCAGCAAAGGTTTCTCCCCAGTTATCCGGTTTCCGCAATCGGTTGGGATTATCTTTGGTTTCAAGACGCATGAATACATAGTCGCATTGCACGTCCTCTAGGTTGGTGCTACCTGTTATCCCCCAATCTTCGATACAAGCTTCCGTGAGAATTGCTCCCGTCATATCTGTACCGTCGAGTTGTGCTTGCTTCAGGATGGCTTTGGACAAATCAGCATTCCGCAAATTAGCGCTGTTGAGGTTTGTTCCAATAAAACTGGCACCTTGCAGATTTGCCCCTTGCAGGTTCACCCCTTCCAAATTCAAGCCATCAAAGTTTTGAGCCTGTCCGTTGAGCGTGATAACCAGTTGCCTAATTTGGGGATTGGCAAGGTAGGTATTGTCTAGACGAGCATACTCCAGTGCTTTTACTTTATAGAAGCGAGTGCGAGTAAGATTAGCTTCTCGGAAGTCGCAAAATTTAAGCGTTGCTCCAGTAAAGTTTGCATCAGTTAAGTTGGCTTCCTTAAAGCAATTTCCTCCTTGTGTCACTATTGCTATTACTGCTTGCAACCTCCATCGAAAGCCGGGACTGCAAGTGAGTGCTTTCCAGCTAAGATGGCAGGAAATTGCAATAGTTACAATTACGATCGGTATTATTTGGGTTATGGGTGCAGTTATAATAGTTACTGCGACCATCGGGCTAAATGTACTTACCGTAGCTATAGCAATAGAATTTAGTGAAACTCCCAATAAAATTAGCGATAAGGTGGCAATTTCTATGCTCAATGAAACTAAAACTACAGCGCTAGACCCTAAAAAAAAAGGAACGCTCAGGTCGAGTGTATTCGTTGGTGAAGGCAGAGCGATCGATAATAATAGAAGTGGCAGCAAGGCTCCTATACCTATAATAGTTCCTAGAACAAAGTTTTTTTGTATACTACTAAATAATGTGATACTTAAAGAGAGTAAAACTGAAACCCCATAAGGTAATGAAGATTTCGTCAACAATCCAGTTGCTAGTAAGCTCCCTGCTCCTAGGAAACAACCAGCTAAGCTAGCTAACAGTAGTGTCGTACAAAGCAAGGAAACTTGCCAGCTCACTTTAATTCCAAAATTAACCTTATGGAACTTTGATTTTTCAAGGTTTACCCTTGTAAAATCTATTCCTTGTAAAACAGCAAAATCAAAACAGGTTCCTGCCAAGCCTTCATAATGCGATCGTTGCATTTTTTAAATAATGATAAGCTACTGAATTATCAGCCTACTTTACTACACCTTTTGTCACAGTCAGAATGACCTTTTCTCAAGCAATTAAATAGGCATATTAATTGAGGAAGACTGTCAATGGGGCGATCTGGTATATCAAATACTCCTGGTGGAATAATTCTTTGAATATTAATTCCTTCCGACGTACTTGAAGAGTCTACCACTTCAAACTGAAAGTTTTTGATGGCATCATCTATCGGATTTAAGGAGTTATCTGAAGACTCGTCGAAAAGAGAATCAGATAATTGAACCATAGTTATTCTGAAGCTGATGAGTGACTTAATCCATTCTGTTGCAAGCTCTTTTTGCTCCTTAGAGAGATTGTCCCATCCCGGACATAAAATCTTTGCTGTCATACTGCTAGCTCCTCTAATTTTTATCTAAAAGAATAATAGGAGTAAATCAGATGCTTTATCAGCCCTGAAGTTACTTCACTCGCAATTGGTAAGCGAACTGACGAATTTCACTTTTTTTGAGGCTATCCGCTCGCGCTAGCTCGTCAAACGCCACCTGAGCCATCGCATCATCGTGCTTCGGCAACTGTCTGGTAAAACTCCAGCATACATCCAAGCTTGACCACTTCTACTCACTTACTAGAGCCTGGTTGCGGCATCAGGACGGTTCTATAATTGCTGGGACACTAAAACGTACAGGCAACGATGCTTTACACTTGGGAAAGATTATTCAGCCAGCGTTGATGGATGCGTTCGCCCCAATTCTGAACCATCCCTAAAAGTTCTAAGTTGCCTTATTTTCAGCTAACCAACAGCCGCCATGACCGACTCCATTTCCGACCAACTCAAACAAGCTTCTGAGGGCTTGCTCTTCCTCAGCGAAACCGATGCTCCCTTTGAGGTCATTCATTGGCCGGCACAGGGAGAACTCACCCCGCCAAAACTCTTGCAACTTACCGAACATCCACCCGACGCTCCCGTAGAACTGCGGACGGTTGACGAGTTCTTTGCGATCGCTACTCAAGAAGAGGATTGGCACGATGCAGAGGAACGGGAAACTGTGCAGCGGTTCCAGAACTTGGTGAGCGTGTTGAAGCAGAACCTATCCCAGTTGCAGGTTTACCGAGTGGGCAGCATTGAAATTGATGTCTACATCGTCGGGGTGACTCAAAATGGCGATTGGGCGGGGCTGTCAACGAAACTGGTAGAAACCTAATCACTGTCCGCTTTGCTTTCAAGGACTTGCTGAGTCTGGGGCGGCACATTCGAGAGAAAATTCAGCCCAGTCTCCCGCTCTACTTGCTTTACCGAAACTCGAAAGCTTTTCCATCCTTGGCCTTTGACGCTCGCATCGTTGGGCATGATGACAGCGATCGTCCTGGTATTGTTAGTGATTCCCTGCAACCCCAAGCCCTGTCTGTCGAGCACCGCGATAACTTTCCAAGTCTTTGTGGGTACTGTAATTTTCTCCTTTTTACCGATGCTGCCCTTCCTTCCCACGGGCCCGGCTACGATGTAAAGTTCCTTGCCCTGTGCCACCAATTCCCGACAATACTCTTCCAAATCGCCCCACACGCCCCTGTTGAGCTCCGGGACTTGGGGCATCATGTTAGTCATCAGGAAAGTAGCGGTGTTATCGGCTTCGTTGCGAGTTCTGTCAGCACTGGGTGCAACGTGTCCTCGGTCGTAGCCGCTTCCGCTGTAATCGTTGGGGCGGACTTTGTACCAAGCATCCGGCAGGGCACCGTCTGGGCGGAAGTTGTCTTGGCGATCGGCTGCTCCCATCCAAGATTTATTAAGTTGCCATGAAACCCAGTTAGCGGTCTTAGTTTTGTTGTTGTAGCTCATCACGTATTGCGGCTTCACCATTAAATAGTTGTTTGCGTTCGCAAAACTGGAAGCTGCATTGCTGGGATTGCCCAGCAGCAAGTTGGGGTTGTTGGTGGCCGAAGCTACAGGGTTTTGACTAACGGGTTGCTGCGTTGTGGGTTTCTGCACTCTTGGTTTAGGAGAAACTCGCGGCAGTGAAGATGGCGGGGCTGATGTTAGATTGCAGCCAGCCATCATCCCCAAAATCAGAGCGATCGCCCCCAATTGCCATATTTTCTTCATGCTGCACCGCTCCCTTACGAGTCTAGTGCCAGCTTACAACATATGCACCCAACAGTACACGAACTCAAGAATGCAGCGATTGACGGGAAAGGTAACTGCTACACATAAGAGAAAAAGTTCGCAACATTCAAATATTCAAATATTCAAATGTTTAAATGTTTAAATGTTTGTATTAGCACTAAGCTGCTGGAGGTATTGAGCAACGGACTTTTCGACAAGCTCGCTGATTTCTTCACCTGATTGTGCGGCAGCAGATTTGAGGTCGCGGTGCATTTGTTTGGGCAGGTAAACAGTAGCGCGGACAAAGTTGGGGTCTTTGCTTTTGGGTAACGCCGGAGTTGGTGCAGGTTCGAGGTCGGGTTCGCCTGGTTTGAGTTTCTTCGCCTTTAACAAATCATCAAAGCGGCTCATGGCAATATCTCCTTGCCGACAGCGGCATAACAACCCCAGGCAGCTTTGGCGTAGGCATCTTTGACAGCACTTACGGGAACCCCGGCGAGCGCTGCTTTTTGAAATACTGCCAGCCGCCTGACTTCAGCTTTAAATATCGGCAACTGGGCTTTCTCGATCGTTCTCCGAGACTCAATCCCGACTTTACTCGGAGCGGGTGGGATGAGGGTGAGCAAAATGCGGTAATTCGATTTTAGGGAATGCAGAGCTTCCACCATTTGCAGCATCGCGGTGAGGGCCATCGCATCGGGAGAACTCGGCAAAATCAGCAAGTCACACCCTTCTGCTACAGTTTTGAGTTCATCGGGGTCTGGTCGTGCAGGTGTGTCGATGACAATATGTTCGTAATCCCTGGCATATCGCACGCCTTGTTTTTCATCCACGACTTTGAACGGGAGGGAACCACGAGCACCCCAATCTAAGGCACTGCGATTAAGGTCGCCATCTACCAAAAGCGTAGGCGCTTTGGTTTGCAGATAAGCTGCTAAGTGCAGTGCTGTAGTTGTCTTGCCGACTCCGCCCTTGAATGAGGCGATTGTCACGATCATAGGTTTATCGATACGTTGATTAACTCAACTTTATCCTTTAATCATCTAAATGTCTAGACGTTTGAATGGTTGAATGTTTCAAATGATGCTGTATCTTGCCAGTTATGAGTCGGGTTGCCTCGGCTAATTAACGATAACAACGTAGCGCTCGGTTGCGGGTGATGAGAGGCGGTGGATCTTCCCACAAATCAAAGCAGCTACATCGTTCTACCTCAATTTGGATTCGGATGGTAAAAGTTGCCCTTTTTGTGCCATGCTCTTGAACCAGGATCTCGCCGTTTGCTCCATTCAACAAAGGAACTGCTGCCTTTAGCAGCAGCAGTTTCAATAGTTTCGGCACTTACTCCCAACCGTTTTGCTAGGTCAGCAGCTTTCAGGGGGCGCAGTGTTATTTGGGGCTGTTCTGCTCCAAAGTTTTTGGGAGAAGTTTTATTGAATTGGCGTTGAATTCCTGCTGTTTCCAAAGCTGCGACTCGCCCATGTAAATCGGCAATTTCCGCTCGCAGTTGGGCGAAAGTTTCCCTGGTTTCGGAAGCTACCGTTTCGGCCGAGAGCGCTGGGACTGCTTCAAAGAATTGCTTGATGATTTTGGCGAGCGCGGCACTTTCCGTTAGAGACTGCTCTACCATGTAGTCGCGCAACTTTTGGTGGTAGTCGGGCGGCAAATAGCCCACAATTCTGATGTTCTTGGTTGCCATTGGCTCTAGTTCGGGATGGAAAAGATGCTGACCGGAGTATGCCGTTACTGTGCTTTAAAGGCATACTGTAAGCGACGCTATTTTTTCTAAGGTATGCCTGTGTGTGCTACTATAGCACAATCAATTCTTAGTATGGGTTTTAACGGTTGTCATCCGTCATATCTACTATTTGGAACGGCAAGGAACCCCGCGCTGTCCAATCCAACGCACTACGATTGAGGTCGCCATCTACCAACAGCGTGGGTGCTTTAGTTTGCAAGTAAACCGCCAAATGTAACGCCGTAGTGGTCTTGCCGACTCCGCCCTTGAATGAGGCGACTGTCACAATCATAAGTTTAGTGCTGAGTTCATTAACTAGATTTTACAGGCTAAACATCTGAATGTCTAGATGATTGAATGTTTAAAGGTTTGAGTTTCCAAAAAGCCATCCATATTCTCTACGCTCAGGAGTGCAGCCAGAGCGATCGCATCCTCTTCTCAAATCTCCAGTACGTTTCCACTTTCAAAGAAGTAGCCCGTCTCTATTCAGTACCGTTAGAATTATTGACCGTGATCCGGTTCCTCAAAGATTGAGGTCAGACAATCCGGGATGATCGTCGGGACGATGCCCCAATATCCAGTGGTATTTGCGCTCGCTCTCCTGAATTGGGGTATAGCCGAGATACGGGCAAAATAGGACACGACGTAAAGTTTTATAACAATGCCGCTTTTCAATGTCCCTTCCGCCTACAGAAGCTGCCAACACTCAGTCAGCGAGGGCAGAGTAGTAATACTACTCTATTTACCAACGTAAAAGTTAAACTAAAAGTATGTTTTTATATAGTGTTATTGCAACAACAACTTATCTAGAACTTGTTTCTAAATCAGTCAAAATATTCAAAGCCTTATGTGCAACTTCTTCAGCCCTAAGCGAAGTTACTTTTTGATACCGCAATGTAGTCTGAATATTCTGATGACCCATTAGAGCTCGTAACTCCTCAAGTGCCATCAACCCAACCCTTTCAGTCGCAAAAGTATGCCGCAAGTCGTGAAGCCGAATCCCTTTAAGAGCAGAGATTGAGGCAATCTTGTCACTCCAACACTTCTGAACACGACGGTAAGATAGGCGCGTGACCCGTCCTGTAAAAGGGTGTTGTGCCGTAAACAATGCTTGTATACCAGCATCTCGCCCATACCTGATGTATTTGTTCAAAGCGATGGCAGCATCCTCACTATAAAAACACCAGCGGCGCTTGTTACCCTTACCCACCACCTGAAACTTGCGGGCAACTAAATCTACCTGCTCCAAATCCAACGCCAGAAGCTCACCAATCCTAGCCCCCGTGCGGTGCAGCAACCGAACAATAGCGTCCAGACGAGTATCATCTGCCATGAGCTCATACAACACCACAAGTTGCCCCTCACTCAAATAGCGAACAACTTGGTCTGTATCATGCTCTCCTTTATCTGCGTCAGGCTTACGCCGTTTGAGCAGGGCAATCGGATTTACCGTCAAATAACCCTGCTCCACCGCAAAATTAAACAGAGCTTGGATAATAGCCTGATGGCGGTGATGGGTTGTAATTGACAGATGTGTTAAACCCTCCAGATACTCTGACAACACCTGACGGCTGATAATCTCAATCGGCCATCGACCATACTGAGCCAACAGCGGCATCAAAGTAAACTCATAGGAGCGCTGCGTACTTTGAGAAAGCCCCCGACGCTCTAAAAATTCCGTAGCTAGTCTTGCTAAAGTAATCGTCACCGGACTTGTTTACTAAAAAATCTTGATATTTCTAGCTGTTCTTTATGTAAACTAAATATCCGGACAAAAACATATTTTTATGTACACTCTTGACCCAGACAAAGCGCCCCAACCAGGTGAAACACTAGATGGCTACATCAGAAGACTGCGAATCAGCGCGAGTATCAGCCAGCAGCAATTAGCGACGGCTGCCGGGATTCACCTGCAAAGCTTGGGCAAACTGGAACGAGGTAAGACTGGCAGACTCAATCAAAAAACCCAAACAGGTCTAGCTGCTGCGCTATCCATTCCTATCGAGTATTTAGAGGCTATCTGTTCCGGTAAACCAGTATCGTCCATAGAAACCCGCAAATTTTGTCCGCAATGCTGGACACCCGGAACTGAACCCGAATCAGTCTGGACGCTGTACCGGGCGAAGTATTGTCTGTTGTGCGGGACTCAACTGCGCGCGAATTGCACCTTCTGTGGGGAACCGCTGACTTCTTTCAAACACAAGTTCTGTCCCCATTGTGGAACTGCTTACAAAGCTGCCACCCAAAAAAGAAAGTAGTAACTGAGATATAGCCTTTCTCAGGTACGCGAGGTATGTAATAAGGCGTGAAAGTCTCGATATTCAGAGAATCTCGTCTACCTCATCTTTGTGATCAAGGCTATATTGCACCATTCTCAATAACCGCCAGAATCCTTGATTTTGCGTTGCATTAACCTCTAAAAAACCAGTTTTTTCAGACTTGTTACAAATGGTGCAATATCTCAATAGTAACCGACGCGAGAGATTATAAAATTGGCTTCCATAGAACGTACTGCTTACCCTAGATTTAAACGCTACTTCACTCCCAAAGAACTACGTGAAGTTTACACACCCACTCCGGCTGAAATTGCTTTTGGATTATCTACCACGCAAGGTCAAGTTCATTTTCTGAACTTGATGGTTTTACTCAAAACCTTCCAACGACTGGGCTATTTCCCCAAACTTACAGATATTCCTAAAAGTCTTGCCAATCATATTCGTAGCAGCCTCAGTCTACCAGAAAACATCTGTGTCGGATACGAACAATCCCGGACGATGTATCGGCATCGTACAGCAATTCGCGAGTATCTCAATGTCACCCATTTTAACCAGTCGGCCCGACACTTAGCAGTCACAACCGTGTATAAATCGGCAAGCGTGATGGATAATCCGGCTGACTTAATTAATGTGGCAATTGATGAATTAATTCATCAACGCTACGAGTTGCCCGGATTTAATACCTTAGACCGCTTAGTACGTCGAGTCAGGAATCTGGTCAATCAAAAACTTTTTTCGCTAGTATTAAGCCGATTAAGTCAGGAGTATATTCAGCGTTTGGATAACTTGCTCGATAGCCATCCAGTAGAACGTCGCAGTCCTTATAATGACCTCAAACAGTTACCCAAACGTCCAACTCGCAATCACCTGAATGATTTGCTAACACATCTAATTTGGCTGGATTCATTTGGAGAAGTCAAACCTTACTTAGAATCCATCACAGAGGCTAAAATCCAACATTTTGCAGGCGAAGCCAAAGCTTTAGATGCTGCTGAAGTGAAAGATATTGGGCAGAACAAGCGAATTACACTTCTGTTATGTTTGATTTATTCCGCACAAGTCCAAGCGAGAGATAATTTAGTCTCCATGTTTCTTAAGCGAATGCGGATAATTCACAACAAAGCTAAAGAAGAGCTTGAGAGATTGAGACAGAAACATCTGGAGACTACAGAAAAGTTAGTAGGTGTTCTCACGAATGTGCTGCAAGTATTTGTAGATAAACCTACCGATACTGAAGTAATTGCACAGGTTCAAAATGTTTTTACTCCAGCAGGGGGAGTGCAACAACTTTTGAATGAATGCGAAGCTGTTAATGCTTACAGTGGGAATAACTATCTGCCTTTAATCTGGCGATTTTACAAGAGTCACCGCAGCGGATTCTTTCGGTTAATCAACGCTTTAAAGTTTTCTTCAACCAGTCAGGATGAGATTTTAATTAAAGCTTTAGACTTTTTACTATCAAATGCTCATCGTCGAGGGGAGTGGTTGCCAGCAACAGTAGACCTTTCATTTGCTTCTATACAGTGGCAGCGTTTAATTCTGGGACGAGTTGAACAACCTACTCAAATGATTCGCCGCCACTTTGAGGTTTGTGTTTTTTCTTATTTAGCGACTGAATTAAGGTCAGGGGATGTCTGCGTATTTGGTTCGGCCGATTATGCTGATTATCGCGAACAACTTCTTAGTTGGGAGGAATGTCAACCAATGGTTACAGAATATTGTCAAAATCTTGGTTTTTCTAACACAGCTAGTGGTTTTGTAGAACAATTGCAATCTTGGCTGATGGATACAGCTAATTCAGTAGATGCAGGTGCTCCAGATAATCGGGCGGTTGTGATTAATGAATTGGGAGAACCTGTATTAAAGCGACCGAAAAGTAGTGAAGTAAGTTCTTCTGTGAAGGCTTTGGAATCGGCTATTGCTGAACGAATGCCAGAACGAAATTTAATTGATGTTCTCAGAAATGTTGATTACTGGACAAATTTTACCCGACATTTTGGTCCAATTTCTGGTTCTGACCCCAAGTTGGAACGGGCAACGGAACGCTATCTTCTAACTACTTTTACTTACGGATGCAATCTCGGTCCTACTCAGGCTGCACGTCATATGCGGGGGATAGTTACGCCAAGGGTGCTATCTTTTGTTAACCGCCGTCATGTGAGTGCCGAGAAACTAAATGCTGCTCTGACTGATGTGATTAACCGTTACAATGTTTTGAATCTGCCGAAGTTATGGGGTGATGGTAGCGCGGCGGCGGCAGATGGGACGAAGTATGATTTGTACGAACAAAATTTGCTGTCTGAGTATCACATTCGCTATGGGGGTTATGGAGGGATTGCTTATCACCATGTGGCTGATAGTTATGTGGCTTTGTTTAGTCATTTTATTCCTTGTGGGACTTGGGAAGCGGTTTATATTATTGATGGATTGTTAAAGAATCAGTCGGATATTCAACCTGAAATAATTCATGCTGATACGCAGGGTCAATCAACGCCTGTGTTTGCTTTGTCTTATTTGTTGGGGATTCAGTTAATGCCCAGAATTCGCAACTGGCAGGATTTAATTTTTTACCGTCCTAGTAAGTCAGCAGTTTATCAACATATTGATTCGCTTTTCAAAGATTCTATCGATTGGTCGCGAATTGCGAATCACTGGAACGACCTTTTACGGGTTGTTCTGTCGATTCAAACTGGAAATATTTCATCGTCTATTTTGTTGCGTAAGTTAGGTAATTATAGTCGAAAGAATCGTTTATATCAAGCTTTTCAGGAATTGGGACGGGTGGTGAGAACGGTGTTTTTGTTGCGATATATTTCGGATATGCAGTTGCGGCAGCAGATTACGGCGGTTACGAATAAGGTGGAAGCTTATCACGGTTTTTCTAAGTGGTTTTTCTTTGGGGGTGAGGGGGTGATTGCTAATAATGACCCGGAGGAACAGGAGAAGATTATTAAGTACAACGATTTGATTGCGAATGCGGTGGTGTTTCACAATGCGGTTGATTTGACGGATGTGTTGCGCCAGCTTAAGCGTGAGGGTTATTTGGTGGTGCGAAATGATGTGGCGGCTTTAAGTCCTTATTTGACGAGTCATATCAAGCGGTTTGGGGATTATCTGATTGATTTGGATGCTGTGCCACAGGCGTTGGACGAGGAGATGGTGCTGACGTTTTGATCCAATAACGAGCGCCTCGGTTCGGGGTTTTGTTACAAAACTTTACGTCGTGTCCTATTTTGCCCGTATCTCGGCTATACCCCAATTGGCAGGTCGTTAATGCTGGCAATACGCCACCGCATGAATCCGTGTTCGTCGAACTCCCAATTTTCATTACCGTAAGAACGGAACCAGTTGCCGGCATCATCATGCCATTCGTAAGCAAACCGGACAGCAATTCGATTGTCCCGAAAAGCCCAAAGCTCTTTGATAAGACGGTAGTCCAATTCTTTAAGCCACTTACGGGTCAAGAACTGTACGATCGCATCACGGCCAGATAGAAATTCTGAGCGGTTGCGCCAAACGCTATCCAACGTGTAAGCGAGCGATACTTGTTCGGGGTTACGTGTGTTCCAAGCATCTTCTGCGATTCGGACTTTTTGGATGGCGGATTCATTATCAAAAGGCGGCAGGGGCAGTCGAGGATTTTCGGGGTTTTTCATAGTGCGGTAGCGTAAAATAAATAGCATTTCAAGTGTTTCTATGAGCTAATTTCCACCTAAAAGGGGCGCTTTACTCTGGTTTATTTCTCCCTCCCTCATTGAGTATTTTGAGTTGAGTCCAAAGTGGACTGTACATAGCCCACTTGGAAGATTACCGGCCACTTTTAGGGCGCTTCAAATCTGTGCCATACCGCCATCAACAAACAGCTCGATGCCGTTAACAAAGCTGCTGTCGTCACAGGCGAGAAAGACTACAGCTTTGGCAATCTCATCGGGCGTTCCTACTCTTCCCAGGGGGATAGCGCTGGCTTGGCTGTCTATGAATTCCTGCACCTGTTCCTCGCTCAGCCCCAAGCGATCGTAACCAGGAGTAGGAACTACGCCAGGACTAATGGCGTTCACCCGGATCTGGCGCTCTTTGAGGTCGAGAATCCAATTACGGGCAAACGATCGCACGGCGGCTTTGGTGGCGCTGTACACGCTGAAGGCTGGAGTACCTACGGTAGAAGTAGTCGAGGCATTCAGAATGATGGAAGCGCCTTCTAGTAACAGAGGCAGTGCCTTCTGCACGGTGAACAACAGACCTTTGACGTTAGTGTTGAACGTTTTGTCAAAGTGTTCTTCGGTGATCGACCCGAGTGGGGCGAGTTCTCCACCGCCAGCATTGGCGAAGAGCACATCTAGGCGACCTTGCTCTTGCTCGATTGTGGCGAACAGGCGATCGAGGTCTGCCAGATTAGAGACATCGCTCTGAACACCAGTGACTTTTTCACCAATCTCTTTCACGGCAGCATCGAGTTCAGTTTGACGACGACCTGTAATGAAGACATAGGCACCTTCGGCGACAAAGCGCTTAGCAGTGGCAAGACCAATGCCGCTAGTACCGCCCGTAACGAGAGCGACTTTTCCTTCTAGTTTTTTCATTTTGGATGAACCCTGTGCTTGTTGAGTTTGAAAGAGCCGTCCGAACAGCTCCTGGAAAATTGGATTTGCCCCGGTAGAAGCTTCAAATGCTTGGATAGAAAGCTGTAGGAGTTTGCTCAAAAACGAATTCGAGAACTCTCAGCTATGCCACTGCAAAACTTAATGCGTGTTTCACAACGGCTGTTCCCTTTGATTCGGCAGCTCTTCTGGCAGCGGGATAAATTCTGTCTCTTGAGGAACCTGAGCAAACCTTCCCTCTCTCCAATCGAGTTTGGCTTGTTCAATGCGCGAGTAGCGACTCGAAACAAAATTCCACCACTTATGCCGCTCACCAACTGGTTCGCCGCCAATCACAATACAGCGAGCCGTGCCTGAAGCAGAAATGTTTGCCGATATACCTGAAGTTAGAACCGCCAACCGATGCTGTTCTAAAGGCACTCCATCGATCGCAAGCCCCTCTGTTACGCTGTAAACCGCCTGTTCGCTGTAATTGCCCGGTAAGGTAAATTGCGAGCCTGGAGTCAGTTGCACGTCCAGATAAATCATGGGTGAAAATGTTTGAACTGGGGAAATGCGACCGTAAGCCTCACCCGCAATCAGGGTGAAGGAAACTCCTGCATCCTCCCAAACAGGAAGCTCAGAAGCTGGATGGTGCCGAAACCAAGGTTCTGTTTCTTCGTATTCGTCGGGAAGTGCTATCCAAGTTTGGATGCCGTGCAGGATGGCTTCTTTGTTGCGATCGTCGTCTGGCGTGCGTTCCGAGTGAACAATACCTCGCCCTGCCGTCATCCAGTTCACCGCACCGGGACGGATTTCTTGAACGCTGCCGACACTATCGCGGTGCAGCAAAACCCCTTCAAACAGGTAGGTGACGGTTGCCAAGTTGATGTGCGGGTGCGGCCTGACATCGACACCCTTACCTGGTGGAAACACCGCAGGGCCGAGATGGTCAAAAAAGATAAAGGGGCCAACCAGCGTTAGAACGTCTGAGGGAAGCAGGCGGCGGGCTTGGAATCCACCCAAATCTTGAATGTGCGGCTCGATGAGATGCTGGATGCTATCCGTCATGATGTTGGTGAAGTTGCGAATGCTAAGCCTGTGTCAAGAGTGCATTATAGAAAAAGCTATCCCTAGAAAGTTGTATCGGTGAGTATTTCAATTGTTTAAACTTTCCCAACGGAAAGCCGTTGTAGAGTGTCGAGTTCTCAAGCAGCTTTCTGGTTACGAGACAATGGAGAGTTCGTCAGTGACTTGAATCCGACCTTTGACCAAGGAGCGGATCAGGCGGTCGAGCGAGCCGCGTTCTTCTTCGCTGGTGGACTCATCGAGGATGGCAGCCATCATGCCGTAGCGGTCAGCTTTAGTGAGGCGGTGAGTATCGGTGACAGTGGCGATGATTTCGTTGATAGCGCCGGGGAGAAGGTTGAGTGGAGACATGGGATTGTTTTGAACTCGACACCTCAATCATCTCCTGGTTTCCCTTAAGAGCAAGTGATGGTGCTGCTATTTCCTCAGTGATAATACCGAAGGTCTTGGGTAAGCCGCGTCCGCGTTACAAGTGATGGAAGTCACAATAACCCAGTGGAACTGCGGAGCAACTAGGGCTTGCTGAAGAAAAGTAGAAAGCCTACCAGATAAGGGGTTCAAGCTTTTGAAGCTCGAACAAGTGCAAGTTATAGGATTATAGATGCTCAAAACCCTTGCACTTTCGTTGTTCATCTCTGGCTAAATTTGGGAATTTAGCAATAAACCTACGATTTTTCAAGTTGTGTAGCCTCGTTTTTCCACTACTTACACTTTTTCAGCAAGCCCTATTTATGTCTGACTACTTATAGGATTTGGCATACAACCAGCAAATTCGAGAATTAAAAAGTTTAAAGAAAAAGTTCACTGTTGCGAAAAAGTTTTTCTTTAAGGTCACAGACAGAGCTGCGCTTTACAGTAATCGCGGACGATTTTTTTATGATGATTTTAATTGATGTTTTTCAATTTACTAAAACTAACGCCTGTAAATGTTTGAACCAGGAATCTTACGGAGTTTGCCTATTACAGAAGTGCGGACTGTTAAAAAATACTCTCCTGCCAAAAAATCAATTTCGCTAGCCAGCTTCTCCTCAACTTTAACAATAGAGTGTTCCCCTTGTAACTCATTGAAAGAGAATTTGTACAAAATTACTAGGAAATATGTTGGTACACCAGGCAATTCTTCGACAATTTTTTGAACCAGGTACGCTTCTTTTATCTTGTGATGTTGAGCTAGTTGTTGGCGTAGGTGACTGACAACTTCTTCTCCTAGTCCATGCGGCTCAAAACGATTTCTAGGGCTAATAGTACCTCGTTTTTGTTCTATGGTTTTAGCAATGCGGCTAGACTTTTTCCACTTAGACAAGAAAACTTTCGCCTCTTCTGTTTTGCCTTGCGAGCCTAGCTCGCTGTAGATCGTTGCGTAGCAATTAGGAGCAGTTCTTGGATCGAGAGTGGCAGCTTTTTCGAGAAATTGAATACCAGCAAGATTCCCCTCAGCTAGCAGCAAAGCTCCATAAACTCGATTAGCCGGAGCATGGCTATCGTTAAGCTTGATTACTGCTTCAAAGTAGGGCAAAGCTGCTTGAGAACCATCTAACTCATTGGTGTAACAGGCTAATTTCCATACTTCATCGGTCGTCAGCGGTGTCGCTTCAGATTTCTGCATAAGTTGCTTAGCTGCCTGTCGAGTTTCTTGAATATAGGCATATCGCTGTCTCCAGGGAGTTTCTGAAGCTATCTTCCAATTTTGGTCGAATTGCGCTGTGTACTTTTCCAAGTATCTGCCCAGCAATTTTTCAGCAGCACTGAGAGCCACAGGTTTGGGTAGTAGTATTTGTTTGGGGAAATTGGAAGAGTAGCCGAGTGCAGCGAGGCGATCGTGCAAACAGGGATGGGTATCTGCGAAGTTTGTCTTTTCGTCGAAAGCGGTTTCCAGCCAAGATTGATAATTGTTTGATTCAATAGGTGTTTTTAAATGAGACAGCAGTTGAGAATATACCCTTGTGGGCGCTTCAATCTGATGCTCAACCTGTTCGTAAACATCTTCCCAGTAATAATGTAGTTTTTGGCTTTGCAGTTTTACGTTCAAGAGTGCTTCGGCAGCTTGCTGCGGACTTGTTTGTTGAGCGGCACAGCGATCTGCCTCATATTCATTCAACCGTGCTAACACAAAGGAATAAGCATAAAAAAACGGTGCGTACCAGTTAAAAAAAGGTTTAAACAACCATGTTGAGCCATGATTACCGCCATTTTGTAAACCGTCTAAAACATTTATCCAGGATTGGCGTACCCTGTAAATCCAACCAGCAAACCGAGAATGATTGCCAGATAAATGCCCAAATTCATGGGCGAGAACAGCCCGAAATTGATGGGGCGAAATCGCTTGCATAAAAGGTAATCCCAGGATGAGATAGCTTTCAAAACCACCTAAAATGCTCCATCGTGGAACTTGACAGACAGATGCATTGAACTGATCGGTTAACAGAACGTGATGCAGAGTTGGAACTTTTAGCTTACAGGTAAGGTCATCAATAAGTTCAAACAACTGAGGAAATTGCGCTCGCTCCAATCTGATTCCATTAGGAGGTGGAAACTCGATCCAAAGCGATTTCAGAATAACAGCTAAAAGAAAAATCAACAAACCTATTAGTTGAATACTACCCTTCCCTATCTTTCCAGTCCTTACGATTAGCCATAATAAACCCACTAATAGACTAATTGAGCCTGCCAAAATGATAAAAAGATAAACGTATCCCAGCCCAGCCAGCATCATAATTTGCAGGCGATAGACTGCTGGATGGCGATTGGCACGGGCTTCTATTTTCTGAATAAGTGTTTCGTAACGCTCGCTATTCCACAACACCACTAATTTCTCCACATTGCTTGTCTGTATATAAAATGCCATATGTCGAGTAACAAATTAACAGACCGCAGCCACCCCAAGGGTGGCTCTGCCTCTGAGAACGGCGAAAAGTAGCGGCACAGAAGCTGAGAATCGGCGATCGCAGCGTCAGGCGTCTGATGTAGAGGTGGCAAGAAGCAGGAGTATTGACACTGACAGTTTAAGCTAACACACATAAAAACAGGTGTGCAAGCACCACCATTCCTTGTATCGCTAGCAACAACACTCACAGCATCACTAATAGGGGAAACACCACCAACACCGTCAACACTGGAAGCTGCATTGCTCACTGTCACACCACCGCAGACGGAAGCATTTGCACCAGACCCTGTACCCATCTAATCAAAAGAGCCTAGCCTGATGAGCAAACTGCAAGCACCCGATAAAGAAGCGACGGTCAGGTTTACTGTGGATATGTCTGAAACTCTGCACTGCAAGCTGTCGATGCTGGCTGCTAAGACGGGGCGCAAGAAAGTGGACTCTTGGTGCGGGTGCTGTTGGAGGATGGGTTGAAAAAGGAGGCGTAGGGGTAAGGATTCTCTTGATATTGTGCGATCGCTGTACTTGCAGGGTGGTGAGCGCGGTAGTCCTGCATAGCAATTAAAACCCTAAATTTTCATGGCTATGCAGGACTACCTAAATGGCGATCAAGGGTAAATCCCACTGTTCCTGTAGTAGGGAGTTCAGTCCCTCATCTCCGAGGAAAGTCTAACATCGCTGCTGCGAATCTGGTCAATTAGGAACATAAGGCAAACCTTGATCTTCTACCAGAAGTGGTAGAGATAGTTTGAAGCCTGTAGTGCTTTCATTCTCTGTAAACCATCTAAAATTCTCTCCATTGGGCTCGGGGTTTTGTTGCAACCTGGGATAGTGAATGGGTTTATCATCGTCAAAGCCTTGAGCAGATTTCAGGAATGCTGCTACAAAAGAGACATCCTCAAAGTTAGCTTTTTCATAGGCTGTTTTAACAGTCTCCTTAAACTTTTTAACACAACCTAAAGCTTGACTTTGTTCTGGTTTTTCCTCTTTTTTCAGCGACTCGTAGAACTTACGCCAGTCTTGCCCCGTTCTCAAATCAGTTTCAGTAATTTGAATTTTAACGCTGCCCAAACCTAAAGGTTTCCCACCTCCTAAACGATGAAATAAGTTAGTAGCGTTCTGATACTTTGGTAGATTCAGCAACCACAATAGCGCACCTAATTCTACTTCTGACAAATTGACAACATCTACTTCAAATTGAAATTCAACTTGAGGGTTCACCCAAGCTTTTATTGAACGGTTTTGGTCATCCCTCTGTTCTTCACCGTTCAATTTAGGTCGGCGGTATTCTTGGCGAAAACCTTTGCGCTTCGTCCTATCTTCCATTGGACTGTTCCAGTCGCCCCTCTCTCCTGTTCCTCGATGGTGAGGATAAACTTTGCGACCGCGCAAGTGTTGATTTTCACTATATCCTGCTTCTTTATTCTCACCTCGTCTTAGAGGGGTTCCCTGTTCGTCTTGAGCAATATAAAATCGCGCTTGTTGCGGTTTTGGCTGTCCGAGAATTTGTAAAGGCAACCCCTCTGGTGAAAATTCTTGAATATTATTTTCCTCCCCCCGCCAACACCTTGTATAGTGTACGCCACTAATTCTAAGCTGACCTTTATAAGCACCAGATCCCTGTTGGTTAACCCATCCAAATACCCTGTCTGCTGGTGATAAGTCTTGGAGGCTAGTAGCAGGTTTTAGTTCTTCTGGCAATAAACTAGCTGGATTCAATTCATAAAAATCTCTGGGAATCATTACTGGATATAAATCTTTGACTTCGTACTGATTCCCCCTCATTCTGACATGAGCATAACAAAACGTTCCCTCAGATAAATTCCTTTCTGGTTCACCGCCAATAATATGACGCGACCAATGCGAATGATTAAGTGCAGGTGAGCATGGCAAACCCTGTCTAATTTCTTCAGCGTGGATTTCCTGATAATCAATAATTAATTTTGACCAGTTTTCTCTTAACTGGGATGTCAAATCAACTTCTAAAAAATTGTTATTAACGGTGAAAAATACTCGCTCGTCGTGCTTGCCATCAATATTTTTATTGGTAACGCAGACGAATCCGGTAGCTTTAATCATCGGTTTGCCTGTTGGTTGATAGTTACCGCCATTCGATTGTTTTGGTGTGGGTTGTGTACCAATAGAATTAGAATCATCGTAACGAACTATTTTCCTGACTCGCCAGTGTGTAAAGATTATCCTGCCATCTTTTTTTATTTTTTGATATTGTTCTAGCCAAACTGTTACTTTTTCACCGTGAGACGGTAGCGCATTACTGACTTCATATTTAACCGCAAATGGAGATACATTTTTGTCATTTTTATTGTACGTTGGCAGCCAAGCGGCATACATAACCTTAACCATGCCGCTTGGTTTACCATCATTATCAATTTGAGATGTACCAGGATATAAGCGAATAACTAATTGTTCATTACTATTTTTTTCAATCCGCGCTGGTACCATTTCTAAACCGATATTAGCTGGCATCCGATAAGGTAGGCGATCGCCATGTTCCTCAAATACTCCAAACCGAGAATTAGTGATAGCTTCATAGGCATTTCTCAGCATCCCTTTTATCGAGGTTGGTGGCAAATAAGGTTTGCCATTAACACAACGCAAAGGGTAAACTTTATGATTCTTTACCCTTTCCTCAACCTTAGCTGCATCAGGAATTAACAGGGGTGTAATCGTAGTTAAAGTACAAGTGATTTTTCCGCTCCAATAACCCTCGCGGTAGCCGTCATGTCCAATAGGTTCTCTGTCTCCTAAGTCCGCATAGTTGGGGCGCGGCAGAGTCGGTATAAAATTATAGGGGTTGTGAAAATCCCCTGGTATATTTTTAGGTTGTGAAGATTGCTTTGGTTGAGCGCTGACTTTTTTTTGAGTCCCTGAACTGGAGGACGTTTGGGACGGTCTTTCTACGGCTTTATCTGGAGAACCTTGCGATTTATTGCCGCGTTCCCAAGCTTTACCGGAATAGTTCTGGTTTGCCATTAGACTTATTCTCCGCGATAAGATTTGAGTTCGATTAGTCTTTCTTCTACAACTGCCATATTCCCATAGCAGTCAACTTTACCCTTATATTCTTTGGCGACAAGTTGCACTCTGTGCTTGGGTTTAACTCCCGAAATAGGAACGTATAATTTTCCAATGCGAGCAGCCGTCAAACAACTCCATTCGTTGTTTAACTGAATATTAGTTCCTTCGCCCCACAGTAAATAACTGATGGTATCTAAAGGTTCTAAATTCTTCATCGCATCGAGAGCGAGTGACCAGTCTAACCCTGGTAAAGTTTCACTTTCTGATAATATGACTGCCGCACCCGTGCTTCCAGATTTCAGCCAGCGCAATTCAGCATTGGCGTTAAAAATCCGCGCCTCGAAGACTAAATTGAGTTGCATATCTCCTTCAAAGTCGCGCACGGTTGTAGTATTGTCCACTTGTTGTTTTATCAGTTGACCAAATCGACACCAAGGAAGGCTGTAAAATAATCCGATCGCGCCTTGTAACGCCTCAGCACAATCATCGATCGCCCCCATTAACTCGACTTCATCTTTCCTCCAAGCATACAGCGATGTCACGAGATTAGCACTGCGGTCAGGTACCGAATTCCTGTCGTTTGCGACTTCATCTTTCCTCCAAGCATACAGCGATGTCATGCCGGCACCTCCTTACTATTGCAAACTATCCAAGCACCCCAATCGCGATCGATTTCCTGCAATAAACCTTCGCCCAAGTCAGCAATGTTTGTCCCCGTATAGTTAACACCCCGCTCTAACGCTTGCAGGATCGGTGGCTGAATGCCATCTAATCCCTTTCCTTGTATGGAGATTTGGGTAACAGCGAGCGCCCCCATGCCCCGGTTAACGCCATATCCCAAGGGAATGCGCCCCTCAGATAAGTCGCGCAGCGTCAGCAGGAGAAGGGCGATCGCGCACAATCGCTCATTTTCGGGAATGCGGTTGAGGTTTAGCGTCAGACGCAGGGGTTGCCATTCCACCCCAAACGGTTCTAAGGCGCTGTAAAGCATGGATTTCGCAGCGCCGCCCGTCCAGCGATCGACGGCAACGTGGTAAGCTTGTTGTGTTTCGCTCAATCCCGCTTCAGTGAGAGCCTTGAGAGCATTTTGCAGTTCTTCGCTATTTGTAGCTTGGGCGATCGCTTGCCATTGTTCGCTCTTTATGCCGAGATTGCCATAACAATCTTCTACTACTAACGCACTCAATCCCGGCATTGGTTCTTTACTGAACTTGCCGTTATTTTCAGCACTTTTACCAGTACCGAATAAAGTGACAATCAGTGGCAATTCTAGGCGACTAAAAAACTGCTGTTTCGCCGGGTTAATTTGAGACTCAGAAGTTGAATCTTCGCTGCTAGAATTGTCCTGATTTGTTACTGGTATTTTTTCCCTTACTCCCAAGGTTCTGACAATTCTTTCCGCTTGAAAGCGCAGCGCTCCTTTCAGAGAACTTCCCGGCAATGTCAAAGCGAGAAAGCCATCAATACTACTTGTCAAAGGTAGAATATTCACGGCTAATCCGTCTGCTTCTGCTTTTACCATCACTGGGTCTTTTGGCTGCCACGCAATATCAAAAATTAATTTAGGCAGGTAGTTTAGGTTTTGAGGTAAGCAATAATCCCGCCCAAATTGGTGACTCGAATGTTTTTCTACTTGTTGCTTTATAACCTTTAAAATGTCGGCTGCACTATCAAGCTTTTCTTCAAGGAGTTTGGCTTTTTCTTTAATTTTAACTCGACCTAACCCCCGACTTTTAGCAGCCCCGAGACGAATCTCTTCTGAGTTTAAGGCTGCTATTAAAGCGTCCAATGCTGCTTTCGCTTCGGTTTCTTCTGGTTTCCCTAACGCTGGAATTTCCACTGTCAATTCTAGGGGAAAGACTGTTCCGCGAGGAATGATAGCACGATCGAATTTAATTTTATCCGCTGCTGCACCTCGATGGCGATCGATGCCAACTCCATCTCGAATTTCTGCGATTGCATTTTCTGGCAGCACCGAATCTTCTACTAAAATAAAACTTGCCGAGCCTTTTTTATCATCTCCCGATTTGAGAATTGACCCCCAGAGATTTTCCGTCAGCACTTGACCTAAATTTTCCCACATCCAGTTACGCAGCGCTCCAGCTAAACTCGTGCCAGGAATATAATAGCGCCCCTGACCGTTGACAGCCAACGGTAAATCAACTAAAGCATTATTGCCCATGCCGCCAGCGTGAATGGGACTGGTTGCTTCTAACTCGGCATACACTCTGAATCTTTTTTTAATTGCCCTAGTCATGTTTTTGATACCTAGTTAGGTACTGCCTTTTTCTAAGATAACACATTTTGAACGCTAATTTTCTTGATTATTAACCGTTTTTTTGACTAGATAAAGACTTCCTAATTTGAGTTTTCCACCTCCCGTTTGTGAGCGCGAATGCAAGCATCTATTAGCACCTGCACCGCGTAAACCCACAGTTGACTTTTGATTGTTTCATCTCCACTTTGAGTGATCGTCAAGTCAGATGAATTCAAGTTAAAATGCTGCCAAACCTTTGAGGAGTTTGTCACTAATTCTTTGATTAATTCAAGGCTCTCACCCCATTTATCCTTGCGATTTTCAACTTTTTCCTTTTCTACTGCTTCAATCCACTTAATAACTCCCTCATCATTTGGCTTCTGCAATTTTGCCAATACCGACCGCAAAGCACCCAATTGAGATAAAGAAGGCTTACTCTTTTTCTGACTATTTTTTTCTTCTATTTTCAAGCCAAGTATTTTTTCCCGATTCTCTTTCTTTGCAGCTAATTCCAAAGCTTTATTTTCAATCGCTTTTCGCCATGCCTGTTCTTCAATGAGTTGGGCATACTCAAAAGCTGCATCCTTATCGGAGATTGTCGGACTTTTAGAATCTGCCTTATCCGGTAATTTTTCAGAGGCAATGGTAAATTCATTTTGCATCAGCAAAGAGTCATTAAAGCAAAGTTGACCGTAACCTTCAGCGCGACGTTCTCCAATGCCAGATGCTTCCAAAGCTCCTAAAATTTGTGAATCTAATTTACCTCCACTAACTTCATAAACAATGCAAGTTCCGGCAGCTAATCCCACCAATGACGGGCGCGGTAAGCCCCATTTATTGTGCCAGGATTCCGTGCGGTTTTGTCTGGCTATTACTGATAGTTTATCATCTGTGCGGTTTTGTCTAGCTATTACTGATAGTTTATCAGATTCAGATGTATCGCGTTCTTTCAAATCAACTTTTAATTCTTTCTCTAACAATTCTTTGAAATCTGTTAAACTAGCAGTAGGTCGCAGCCATTTATCCCGCAGTAAAACATCTGATAACAGCCAGACTATCAGAGGTTTAGTTTTTTCTACATTGTTTTTTTCCTTAGAACAAGATGTTAACTCACCATCTACTTTCAACTCTACCAAACCATAATCATCTTTATTAGCGCGACCGATGCGGTAAGTTCTATTTAACGATTGCAACCAATCTAAATTTTTAGCTAAGTCTCCCCGCACTCGCAATTGAGATCGGAGTTTAGTGCCTGGTGAAAGAGCTTCATAACTATAAACACCACCTACTCTTTCTGTCGGCCGCTGTACTTTGTCATCAACGGTGTTGTGAGTGGCAACTTCTTTATTAACTGTTTTGATACCTAACTTAACGAACTCATCGCTCGCGCCCACATATCCGCTGCGAGAACCCTTAATCTGTGGCTTATCAGATGGAGAAACTTGCAGTAAATTGTAGAATTTATCCTTATTCAACTTTTCCGAAAATAGTCCCAGAGGAACAGGTCTTCCTCTAACCCCTTCTACTTCCAAAAAAGCATGAGTTACTAATAGATTTCCCTGAGATATCGCTTCCCCTATATTGGGATTTGACTGTCGCAATTCTTTACTGAGAATGGGCAAAAGATGAGTTCCGGGCAAGTAATCCAATGTTTCTACTACGTTGCCCACGGTACGCTTGTGAACCAGCAACGGCAATTGTAACTGCAAAACTAAATCAACATAATACCAATCATTGTGAGTTTGAACAGATTGCATGGAAATTTGGAAATTATCAACCTGTATCTCTGGCGTTTTTGGTAATTTCTGCTTTTGTTCAATAAAATTTTCCAACCACTTTATAGCTGAATCCATCTGACCTTCTAAAGTGATTTTACAGCGCCCCACTCCGCGCCGCCGCTTTGCTCCCAACCGCTCTACAAAAGCGGCTCCGGCTGCTAGTAATGCCTGGGCTAAAAGCAATTGTTCGGGGTTTAATTTGCTCTCATCTAATGTACAAGTAGCATTTAGTAAACTACCAGAGCGCACTACTTCTTCAAAACGCAAGAAATCAGTTCTAGTACAGCCAGTGGCCGGGTCAATGCTGATTCCTGGTTTAATGAAAGTCAGAGCTTCTTTGAGTATTTCCTTCCCTGTTAAAGCGTTTCGTAAAGATTTCGGTAATTCAGCTTTCCGCACGGAAAGAGCGGCGGCAATTGGCTGTTCTATGTGTTCTGGTAGCGGTGAATTACCGTCTTCTTGTGGGAGTGCTGGCTGCTCCCCGAATAAATAATCAACCCACTTTTGCCAATCATTATTTGTGCCTCCCCCATCCAAACTCCACGCTACTTGTTCGCAAGCATCGCGCCAAATACCCGTTAAAGTTTTAGCAGGAATAAAGGGCAAATCGGCTGCGTCCCGTTTCACTAAGCGGTCAATATTTCCTGGCTGCCCCGTTCCCGAACCAATGTGCCAGTCACTTTCCATTTTAATAGTTATCTGATATTCTGCCACGAATTCTCCTTACTTTTTTAAAAAATCAACAGCGTCTAACGCATCGAGGAAGCCTGTCACTTGAATTGTTTTTTCTTGGTTGTCTTTTAATTCGGTTTCTGACCAAAATAAAGACGGAGGCAGATCGTTGGCTAGTAACTCTGTAGCAATGTTTAATCCTGCACTTTCATAGCGATCGCAGATCAATTGTAACCGCGCATCGGCTTTCTCTTTACCTAAAAATAAGCCGGAGCGCAAGTCGTGAATTTTAGTATTTGGCAATAGGCGCTTTCCATCTTCTTCTGCATTTAAAGCTTGCACTCGCTTCTGCAATTTTTCCCAGGAGTGTTTTTGTGCCCACTCTAAACTTGACTCTGGATTGTCCAGTTCATGTTGTTCTGATTCTAGTTCAGTGATAATATAGGGTCGCGCGTGCAGCCTTGTTTCGCTGTTTTGATTGCGGTCGCACGTCAATTTGTCGCGAATTAATTTAAGGTCTACGCCGCTGGTATCATAGAGGATATGAAAATCGATCGCGGAACAAGGCCAAGGCGTTTTTTTATCTCTCCTTTGCAGTTTTTTCTTAATTTGTTTAGCGGATTGCATCAACTCTTCTGCTAACTGATAGGCTGCTGAAAAAGGAAAGTGGGGTTTGATGATGGCAATGCCGGCACAAGCTGACAGGCGCGGGCAACCTAAAGCTTTTTTTGCTATTTGGGGGATGATTCCTGCTTGAATTTCTTCAGACTTGGTTTCCTCCTCAAAGGCTTTGAGAAATTCATAGGTAAACTGGAGCGCTTTCTTGCCTTCACAAATGACAGTTAAATCGTCACCTCCTAAAACTAAGGGTATAATGGGTAATAAAACTTTCTGATTTTTTTCCTTAATTTCTTCTGTAATAAATGTGTTTTTCAGTGCTGTTCTGAAAGCTTGTTCGGTGCAGAGATCGAGAGCTATAGAAAATTGGCGGAACTTGGTGATGTACTCTCGATTTTTGTTAGGAATTGTGCTATTTTTTTCTAGTTGATCGTGAAAATTGAGGATAATTTCTCCTAAACCGTTGCCGTCTGCGTGAATAACTGCTAACCACTCTATTTCCTTAAATTTATCCTCTAATTTTTCCAGGTTAAAAGATAAATTAATAGGGTTCTGTTCCCCGATCTGTAAAATAGTTTCTACTCTTTTAAAGGACTCTTGGGATAAATGTGGATCTCTTTTGTTTAGGCTGGTGAGTGATAGGGGAACTAAGCGATCCCCTACTTGCCCCAGTTGAGAAGCTGGTAGTCCGCTGCTATTGCAATCGTCAACGACAGGTAGCCTCATAAAGCGCGTGTTTTGCCCCGGACGACGCGATCGCACTCCCTCAAATTTTTTATGGAGTTGTTTGTTAATATCACTTAATAGTTGCGTATCCCAATTAAATTTTTCATACACGCCGCAAATATCTAAACCCGGGGCTTCTTTCAACGCTCTAGTTGTTACTTTTTTAATAATCTCTTTAGCAATGTCCTTGTTTTTTGTCAACAGCAGTGCTTTCCCTGATGTGGCGATGATGACTTCAACTTTTACCTTTTCATTGGTATTTTCAAGTTCAGGTTGGTTTAGCAGGTTATTTCGCAACTGCTGGTTGTCAAACTGCTGGCTGTGGGAATTCCAAAGGTCAGTACCACCGACTTCTTTAACTGCTTCTAGTACCCACTGTGTTCCGGCGCGGCAAGTTAACTCGGAAGCACCTACATTTTCTCGCAATCGGTTGGTCGAAAAAATGTAGTTTTGATTTCCAGAAGTTTCTATGAGGACTAAGTACATTTTGCTGTGTCCTTAAAAATTGGGCACTTTACTCTGCATTGTCTCGGGTACTCGCTCAAGCGAGAGCCAAAGTAATTACTGATAGTTATGATACTCCTAATCGCTTACTGATGGGCTAAATTGATATAACAAATTATTTCAGTCACCGATAGCTTAGTTGATAATGAGCTCAAGTTTCCGTCCCCTTGCGGGGAAGTGATTAACCAAAGTTGGTTTTGCAACCTATTCAAGTTAGCTTCACTCCGGTTGTTTCCGTCCCCTTGCGGGGAAGTGATTAACCAAAGTCAGGTTTTTCCGGAGTTACGGTTACAATACAAACCACGTTTCCGTCCCCTTGCGGGGAAGTGATTAACCAAAGCTGGTGGTGTACGCTCTGACGTACAAGAAGGTACATCGTTTCCGTCCCCTTGCGGGGAAGTGATTAACCAAAGTCAGAAATTATTGTTTCAAAAGCCATTTCTCAAAATGTTTCCGTCCCCTTGCGGGGAAGTGATTAACCAAAGAGGTAAATTTTGTTGAGAGAAAAAATGAGCATTGAAATGTTTCCGTCCCCTTGCGGGGAAGTGATTAACCAAAGCAACTGGCAAATTATTTCCGAACACTGTGATACTGAAGTTTCCGTCCCCTTGCGGGGAAGTGATTAACCAAAGGAAAAGGTTGGAACTGGTGTGGCTCTAACGTAATGAGAGTTTCCGTCCCCTTGCGGGGAAGTGATTAACCAAAGATATAATTACATTTCAGCCAGGTGATCTGGTGTTTCCGTCCCCTTGCGGGGAAGTGATTAACCAAAGCGGTTCTGGTTACACACAAGCTTTAAACGGTGCGACTGGAATGTTTCCGTCCCCTTGCGGGGAAGTGATTAACCAAAGTTTTAGCCATTGACTGAGCCGGGAGGCTCGTAATCAAGTTTCCGTCCCCTTGCGGGGAAGTGATTAACCAAAGCCAGGCTGATAAAGATGTCAGCATATCGTATCTAATCGTTTCCGTCCCCTTGCGGGGAAGTGATTAACCAAAGCAGAAAAGCACTTACTAGTGTCTCACAATGAAAATGTTTCCGTCCCCTTGCGGGGAAGTGATTAACCAAAGGGAAATCTCTAATAAGGCTTGTAAAGCCAACATTAGTTTCCGTCCCCTTGCGGGGAAGTGATTAACCAAAGTTTTTGCTCCAAGCAAAGTTAAGGCAAATAGTTTATCTCTTGTTTCCGTCCCCTTGCGGGGAAGTGATTAACCAAAGAGTTCTGCTACAACACCTTATCCAGAAAGCGTTTCAGCCGCCAAATCGACGCAGTAAAATTTACCTGTCAATAAAGGGGGGGCATCTTCAATAAGCTTACCTGGGAAAAACCTAAAACTCTTACTGGGAGAGCAATCGACGCACCTCCACCAAAAAATAAGGCTTTTAGCGATCGCGGGAGGTGCGTCGATTCTGGTTTGTTAACGCAAGAATGAGGCTTTCAGCGATTGCGGGAAGCAGTGCGGTTTTTGCCTTGAGGTCAGGAAATAAACCTCAAGCGAGCGACCAAAACTATGTAATTTTCAAGGTTCCGAAGTGAAATCGTTAATTTTTTAGACTGTAGGCCTTAGCATACAGAAAGGAAAAAGCCTTTGTCAAGGCCTACGATCTGAATTACTGAAACCATTGATACTATTCCCTTCTTCCCTAGCTCCTAGCCCTGAGCATCGTTCCATTCAAATTCAAGAGGATCCTTTCATGTTTTCTAATTCCCTTCTTCCCTAGCCCCTAGCCCTGAGCATCGTAGGTATGCTGTAAAATTGCTCTATGGCAAGACTACCCACCCAAAAAAAGCGCCAACCATCTCAAAACCCTCCTTCCGCTGCTCTCACTTGGCCTGCGGAGACAGAATTAGTCGGGCTAGTCATTGAACTAGCCCCGTACAGCAATGACTACCTTTACGCTGAGTACACCATTGGCTTACACGCCTGGTTTCTCGCTCAAGTTCAACAAACTAACCCTGAATTATCCCGCTCTCTCCATGACGAGCAATCAGAAAAAGCCTTTACTATTTCAGGATTAGAAGGAGAATTGCTGGCTGTTGGAAAAGACCTACAACTGCAAGCTGACAAAACCTATAGCTGGTATATTAATATCCTTTCCCAACCAGTTGCTCAATGGGCGAGTAAATGGTTGCAAAACCTGCCCGCCGTTGTAGACATACGAAATGCTCCCTTACGCATCATTTCTTGTCAGGTAGCTTTACCTTCTACTACCTATAAACAATTGCTAACTACCTTACTCTCTCGCACCTCCACAATTCAATTAACCTTTCTCACCCCAACCAGTTTTCGCAGCAAGCAACATCACTTTCCCTTACCCGTTCCCAAAAATCTTTTTCATAGCTACCTGCGTCGGTGGAACGATTTTTCAGAAATCAAAATTCCTCAAGATCAATTTTTAAATTGGATTGAAGAAACAGTCATTATTCACCGCCACAAATTAGAGTCCGCCAAAGTCATCGCCGGCAAAAAAGGCTCTGTTACAGGATTTACAGGAGCCATAGAATTAGGATTATCCAAAAAAGTAAATGAAAATTCTGATTTCGGGCAATACTTCTATGCTTTAGCACAACTAGCCCCTTACTGCGGAACTGGTCACAAAACCACCTTTGGCTTAGGGCAAACTAGAATAGGTTGGCTCCTGAGTGACATTTTGCCAGTTTCCCCAAGGCAAAATTTATTAGCATCTCGAATTGCAGAATTGACCGAGGCATTCATGGCAAAGCGACGGCGCACAGGTGGAACTCGCGCCCAAGAGATTGCGGAAACTTGGGCTACAATTCTCGCAAGACGGGAAATCGGAGAGTCACTAAGCGCGATCGCCATCGACTTAGAAATGCCCTACGAAACTGTCAAAACCTATGTCAAATTGGCGCGGCGTTCTTTGAAAGCTAATGGGGAAGTGGAAGAGGTAGCTATGACGTTCTAAATTAGAGATAAATTAATTCGATAAATCCCTGAACGGGGATAAAGGTAAGAGCAACGTAGCGTTCTTGATTCATGTTAATATTTTTTCCAGTAATTTAATTGTGATAAATAACTTCATTCATTTTGATTAAATCTTTGTAGCCTCCCGTTTTGCCATCGTAATTCGTCAACAGAATACTCCAAAAATGTTGAGTCGTCATCCCCACCGCAATCGCCAAACTTACTGGCATCGAGTAAACTAACTTAATTTCCTTGTACTCTTGCTGGACTTGATTCAACACTTTGAAGATTTCTCGGCAGTATTGAGTCCAATCTTCTTCGTAGCCGATCGTATTGCCTGTTTTGTTTTGCAAAATAATCAAGTCTCCATAATTGGTAATATTAGGGTCGCTAAGTTTGACTTTATGCCCCGCTGCATCGATCGCAATTGTGACATTCGGCTGGCGAGGTTCGCTGCATTGATAAGTAACATCAAATTTTTCAAACTTCGGCGTATCTTCTTTTAATTCCCGATCCTTGACCTCCATCACGCACTTATAGCTGTTGTTATCCTGAATTCTTTGAAATAGCTGCATTCCTTCTCTAGCTAACATAGAACCAATCAAAAAAGAGGTACTGATTGGCCCAATATAAACTAAGTAGAAAATGGAATTTTGCGGTGTTTTGCGTTTGAGTCGTTCTAAGTCGTGCTTGGTAATTTTCAAGAAATCTTTGAGTCGATCGGTATCGAAAATATCTCCGTCATATTTGTACACTAAATCGCTTTCGGTAATGCTCAAGTATTTATTGATATTATTGCGGTAATTGCTATATTGAGTCTGCGATTGAATCAGGTTAAATAAAGAATTGAGGGCATCGAGGGAATTGGCTGGATTAGCAATGTTGATAACTACCGGAATGGGTAGCGCATCTTCGGTGTAGATTTTGTACTTCCTGGCTTCCACGGCTATTCCTATCAAAAAAATAGCTATCACCACGCTAAAAATAATTAAATTGTAATCAGGAAACAATAAAGGAGCAATTCCTGCCAGAAAACCCGCCATCGCTGTCCAAGAGGTTTCGATCGCAGTTTCTCTAGGATTGGCCAGGGCGATGGCTGCTATCTCTTTTACGGTTTGGATGATAGCAACTGGATAATGTAAACTCGAACGAACTAGGTTAGACATTCTTATCGAGACTCTTATTTGTTTGTCTGAATTTTGCCATACACCTGGAAAGGGGGTCTTCCCTAGTGCTATCCAAGCTGAATCATAACTATTTCAAGCTTTCCAATCGCTCGACTGTGCGCTCGATTTCGGATACCAAGAAGTTATAACCCCCCTGTTGATAAATTTCCAGCAAACTGCGGTAAAACCACAAAGTGCCTGCTTTTCCACCCTTAAATTTATCCCAAACTGCTTCGCCTTCTCGATCGCGATCGGCTAAAATCGATCGCGCATTGTGCAGTTTGTCCGCCATCGACACCCGCAGCACAGATGGAGAAGCGCGGCGCATTTGCTCGATATACCGCAATTTGCGATCGCGCCAAGGCGGTTTTGGTATCGTACAAGATTCCGTGCACCCGTCAACTATGCTGGCAACCCGTTCTCCAAATTGTACCAGAATAGCTTCCCGAATTTCGGCGCTGCCGCTATCTTCGACAGCATCGTGTAAAAGTCCTGCAATTGCTTCATCTTCATCGCCGCCATCTTCCAATACTAAGGCTGCTACGCTCAACAGGTGACTTACGTAGGGAATGTCGCCCCCTTTTCTGACTTGGTTGGCGTGGAGTTGAGTTGCGTAGACTAAAGCTTGTTCAAAGCGCGTTGAAAGTTTTGATTTTTCAGTCATTTTGATTTGATGTAATAGATGTGCATTTAAGTTACTTGCGGTAGAAACTTCGAGTTGTTTCGATATCGTCAGCCATGATTTTTCGCAAATGCCCCGGCAGGAATACTTCTACTTCAGGGCCCCAAGCTCTCAAGCGCATGATTGCATTGTAATCGCCGACGCGGTAATTAACCCGGCAGTAAATATCTGACGGGGAACGAGCCTTAAAAGCCGCTAAAATTACTTGTTTTTCCTCAGCTTGGCTATTGCTATTATTGATGAGACTTTGTGCTAGTTTGTAAGGAATTTGTTTGAATATTTCCTCTCTTTCCGTTCCTTCTATGTAGCGCGAGTGAAAATAGCGCTCGAACCTTATCAGCAGGACTTCGTGCGGTTTGTAGAAATCAAAACCCCAAGCCTCTGCTCTAAATTGTTCTATTTGTTTCGGCGTTTTGGACTGGCAGGTTTTCGGAGAGAAACCTGCAATATCGACTTCATCCCATTTTAACTTTTGCAAGCTTTGAATTCGATCTAGGCGATAATCATACCAATCTATTTTTGATTCATCTCCGGGATTTTGACCGAAGGCGAATAAGTAAGGAGCGCGGTGCGAGTAATAAATGCAGACGGGATATACAATGTATTGTTCTCCTTCGTCTTGATGTCTTTGAAAATTTCTGGCACTGGCATAGGTGATTTTTATGGGAGAAATTTGACTTTGATGCCAAATTTCTTTCAATTCCTTTCTAATTCCATTGATTTGCTGCGATAATTGGCGGCGAACTATATATTCAATATCTAAAAAAAATCGCTGTTCGCCGTTGATGGAGCGCCCGAAGTCGTCAAAGAAATCGGCGAGGTCGTTCAAAATCACGTTACCGACGCCGACTCCTTCTAAATGAGAACTAGCAGTCTCGGAGTAGATAGCGGGGTTGGGAAGTTCTTTGACGCGACTGTACAGAGTTTTCAGCCGCGCGCTGTTACCCTGCGGCACTTTTTGCACTCGCAACCAACCCATTTCTACCAGCGCGTTAAAGTCATATTGGAGATTTTTACTGGTAACGGCAAACAGACGACCTTCAGGCAGGCATTTCTGATTGCTGCCTTTCTTGGTTTCAGGAATAATTCCGGCAGACAGCAGGCGTTCTAAATCCTGTTCCGGCATCGGGTACAGCTTGAGAAAAGATTGCTGCCATTCTTCTTTGTCAACTCCCAAGTCGGAATCGAACAGCCAGTGAGAAATTGTTTGAGCGCAGGGACACTGCGGGTCGTGATTGGGGGGAATTGTGTAATCCTTGTGATATCGGTCGGTTTCGGTAAAGAATTTTTGACTCCAGTTGCTGTAAGTGAAGGTTTCGCCCAGTTGCAGCTTTAGCGGATCTGTTTCGCCGCCGTAGTGCGATCGCAAAATCACCCACAGCCGCACTGCTTTGGGCAAATTCTGCCTCAAAGAACCCCGCGCTAGCAACTGTAACAGTTCTACCGCAGGCGAAAAGTCGAAGGTTGTGTCAGACATAGAGGCGTATGTAGAACGAAATTCCGTGTTATTTCTCTACATTAATCAAACATGGAAACCTCCCTTTCCACAACTGTGGCAAATTGAAACAGTCGATACAGGGAGATGACAACGATGAAAACTTATCAGATACACTTGGAAGGAGACATCCTCAAAGTAGACTTTGGCAAAAATGCTGACGGGACGCCAATTCCCGCCGACGGCGACGAAATCGTGCGGGATGCGGCGGCGCGCTTGCGGGAGATGGAGGCTGCTGGGGAATTTCGAGGCGGTGATTTGCTGAAAATTGACGGGCGTATTTCACTGCTGGTGAGTTATGTTATTGCTCATCATCTGGCTCATTTGTACCGGGCGATCGCCATTTCCGATACTAGACTAAATGCTTACATCGTCGCTATCAGCACCGCTGCTGAGTATCCTGTCGGCAGTCGCATTGCGAGTGCTACGGGTGAAGTGCAACAAGTTCCTTCTCCTCCCGATGCTTCCCCCTCTTTTTTGATTTACTGGGAAGATGATGTTTTGATTGCGAAAATCAATAATGCCGTGCAGGTAGACGGCGATCGAATTGTACGGGACGCTACAGCACAATTAGCAAACTTAATCGAGTCTGGACAACTGCCGGGGGGCAAACAAATATTACAAATTAAGGGACGTGCTACAGTTTTAGCAAGTTTTGCGATCGCAAATAAAGTTGCACATCTTTACGGTGGCGTGGCAGTTTTTGACCCCAGATTGGGAGAGAGGGGACTTGATAAATATGTCGTGACTGTCAGTCATACTAAAAATTACCAAGTCGGGGAAACAGTAGATATCCAGTACATTCCAGAGCCTGCACAAAAAGTAGTATTGTGCGGGCCTCCGAATACAGGAAAAACTGTATTGCGAGAAGCTTTGAAAACAGCCATCTTGAAACTCCCAGAGACCCCGGAAGATTTTTATGTAATTTCAGGTTGTCCCGATGGAGACGGTTCTTGGTTCTGTGAAACTGCTCAAAAATATCCTGACTTAGCCGACTCGCTCAAAGAAGAATACAAGGCTAAGTTTACTTTTAAATTCGCACAAGCCAAAGCTCGAGATATTTCTGTAATTAAGAATTCTCTGCTGCTGTTTGATGTGGGCGGTAAAATTCCCACCGATGAGAATCGAATTATTATGTCGCAAGCAACTCATGCCGTGATGCTGGCAAGAACTGAGCAAGATGTCACTGATTGGCAAGAGTTCTGCAAAAAAGAATTGAAAAAACCTCTGCCTTTTATTGCAATTATTTACAGCGATTGGGACGGAAAGGCAGACACAATTACTAGCGAATCTCCCATATTGACAGGTAGCGTTCACCACTTAAGTCGTGAAGAAGATGCTTCTAGTCGCCCGATCGTGCAAGCCTTAGCCAAATTACTGATCAACTTAACAATTAGTCAACAGCAATAATTTATATCAATTCCGCTTACACCGGAATAATGAGGAGACGGCAATGCCGTTTCCCTATCCAAAATAACATTGTAGGGACTAAGGCACTCGCGGTCTCCTAATTTCCGGTAACATTAATAAATTGCTATGAATTAGTTTGCGTCCCTCTGTTATTTGACTGCGGTTTCAGAACAATTTCGATCGGCATCAAAGAACGCCCACTCGGTTTCCCCTCCTTAAATTCAGCCGGAGTGTATTGCAATTGATTTCCCAGCGACCGACAAGCTAACACCATTCCTACACTTCCTAAAACCGTCATTCCCGTAAAATCTGAAATCACATCTTCCCCGTTCCAACCTTGAGGCAAATTGCCATAAATACGCTTAACCGCTCGAAAAAACTCAATCGGATCGTAAACGTCATTCACGACAATCGGGTCAGCAATTTGCAGTTGCGTCAACTCCTGTTTGAGTTCCTTAGCTGTGGATAGAGTGCTTTGAGAACAAATCAACCAGCAGCGTTCCAACACCGGAGAATGAAACTCTATCGCAGCTTTGCACGGTTCCGGCCTGCTTACCAAAAGAATCAATCCCCGATGTTTAACAGGCGGCTGTTTGTCGAGATTCAGTGGAGGCGATTGTAATTGTTTCTCCAATTTCTTCTGAAGTACCCATACCATCGACCCAAAAATCAACACAGATCCCAGCGCAATACGGAAAGACGCTTCCACCGAATCACCAAAAATGTTAGATAAAATCTGACTGACAGAATTACCTAAAACTGCTAAAAAAATTGCACCGATGATAAACGGAAATAATGTCTCAGGGCTAAAGAAAACACCCGCAACTTGGTCAAAGTTTTTTTTCATGGGACAGAGTACCTTTTGGAACTTTAGATTTTAATATCCGGCTTTAACAGTTTACCCGGATTTAGCATTACTTTATCCCGGGCATGGAAAAAGCGCCTTCCACAAAAAGCTATTTTTCTTATTTTTTCTAGTGTGTGCGCTTCTAATCCGGCAAAAGCTTGGACAAAATCATTGAAAAGTCTAGTGCTGCTGTCGCGCATCTTATATTTTAACGCACCCTACAGCTCTGTATTCTACCTCCTTCCATAAAACTGCTTTTCGCATTCCAGGAAATCTCCCTTTCCTCAATGCGATTAACTTTGCATCAATCAAGCTTTTGAAAGTTCCTGACACTCCCACTCTTCCCAAAAAATAAGATGAAAGGCAGACCGCATTCAATATTTCTTCTCTGTTCTATCAACTTGTTAACCGCTTGTCAAACACTCGTGTCAGCACCATCGGTACATTCCTATGCTGCGAGTTCAACGACAACCGTTGCAACTTCTCCTCGCTGCCAATCCTTCAATCTGGGAGACAACCTGCAACCGCAACTGAATTCCAAATCCCTACAGCTAAATTTACCCGTGGCTCGACTCAATAATTCTCTGCAAGGTCGCGCTGTAGTATTGCTGCCCGTCAATGATTCCTCTATCCGTTTCTTTTGGGTACGACAAGATAGCGGGGGAAAATGGTCAATTGCCCAAAAGCAAACGGTAATGCAGGTTCAACCGGGGCGTTTGGATGCTTCCCCCATGCACCGCCTTCACTACAACGCGCAGCAGCAAAAAGTTATATTGTTTGTAACGTTGCCTGCTGCTGATTGGCAAAGAGGCATCACTCTGCAACCTGTTTTAGAAGAAAGGGAATCGCGCTGGGGAAAAATTGAACCTTTTAATGCTCGATTGACGAATCAAGGTTTTGCTCACCCTTTTCGGGGAATTGACCGAGGTTTGTCAGGGAATATTCTCCCTCAGAATTTAGCTGGTGTCATGAATCAGATCGAACCGGGTTCTATTTATGTACCTCAAATTTATGCTAATAAACTCACCCTACTTAAGCCGAGTTTAGTTAATCGCCAGCTCTGTCCTGTAGCAGGCTCTTAATCCCAATCAGTGTGAAATTTATCAACATTTTTGTTTCAAACAAATATGAAATCTCAGAGAAAACGTCCCATCAGAAATGGTCGTCAACGGCAAACACCAGGCACTGATGCTAATCAAATGTTAGGTAGCAACAGAATTCGCGGTAATGCAGCTACAAGATTGAGCAACGGTCAAAATGCAACACAACAATCCTGTCAACCGAGTTTAGCACCTGAGTGGGCCGAACTCAATGATGGTTTCATAGCGAACGCTACCCAAACGTTGAAAACAGATAAAAAAGAAGAAATTGCAGTCAATCAGCCAGACTTGTTTAATTACGCAGCGGTGGCGGTATTGGGTACATTTTATGTTGCTAGTTTGGTTTCTACCTACATTTCCAGCAATTTGTTGCTGTATTTGCTCAGTGGAGGTGCGGGTATTGCGGTTCCGATGTTGGGGACTCAAATTCCGATAACCGAAGCTGTTGCTTTAATGGGTTCGGGTATTTTGGAGGGAACTTCTCTCAGCGATGCTTATTTAGACCATAAAAAACATCTCGCGGGGAGCCGTCAGTGGATGTCTCGCAGCGGTCGTTTTTTAGCTTTTATCGCTCAAGGTTTGCTGTACTATATGGCGCTGGGACAATTGCTGTTTGCAACTGCGGATGTTAGCACTCTGAATTCACAGGGTTTGAACGGCGATTCACACTCTTCTGGCTCTGAAGCAACTCTGGTTTTAGAACCGCCCACTCCTTTACACGGTGCGTTTGTCGGTACTATTAGCTTTGCTTGGAGTTTTGGCACTACCTACATCGGTTCTACGGCTTTGCTGGTGGCGATCGATCGCTTGCGCCGTCAGAGATGAGGGTAATTTCCTGATAGTTGTTGAATTTTTGGCGATCGGTATTAATTAATAAAAAAATACTAGATATAAAATCAAAACCGCCCTTTGAGGTGGTTTTTTAATTGGTTTAACTAATTCGATTTAACCCAACCAGTAGGGTTGTTCAAGCTGCTCCCAAGCAGTTTCCATCTAGCCAAACAAAAACCTCCCCGATTCAGTAACAAAGCTTTGGTTCGGTGCGTCGATGCAGGCAGCCAGTACCAAACCTACCCATCAATATTAGCTCTAACCTAGATTACATAATACTTTGGGGGCGGTTCTGGCTTGGAGCTACCGATCGTTAAAACCATCGACGCAGCTTCAGTCGATATCCAGTAGAAACGAACATCATCCTCCTCTGGCTTCACCAGTTGTTTTACCTTCTGGTGCAGTTGGCGCATCTCATCCAAGCTAATAAAACACTCAAAAACCGACCACTGAATTCTGCGCCCGTAGCCCTCCAGAAAATTAGACAGCTTCACCCGCCTTTTGTCATCAGGAATGTCATACATTACAACAACCATGAAACCAGCTACAGCTATACTGTTCTCAGAAAAGGCTGATATGGAGTTCCGTGCACCAAACTGCGCTTGTAGCGCCGCACTTGCAATTGAATTACTTCTCGATAAGAAACCGGAGATTGTATGTCGGGATGAGAAATCTGTTCGTTCATCCGCCTTTCAAACTGCTCGATAAACAAACGCCGCGCCCCAGAACATAAATAAATTCCTCCCGTACTGACAATCCTTTCAAAATCAGTCAGCTTAAAAATCGAGTTATTGATCAGTTTTAATACAAAACTATCCACAATCGGCGAGCGAAATTCCTCCATTAAGTCAAAAGCGAGATAAGGCTTTTTGTCTTCTCCATAGTGGAAATTAGCAAAATAAGGAGATAGCCCCTCAGCCACTATCAGGCTCAGAACATTATTGAATAACAGAGTGTAGCCAAAACTCAGTAAAGAATTGACCGGATCGGTAGGAGGTTGGCGGTGCCGCAGCGAAAAACTAAAGCTAGGATTCGCAATCAGCTTGCCAAAAGCCGGAAAATATCGGGCTGCACCAATGCCTTCATAACCTCGCAAACTATCCACATTATTAACGGTAGCAAGAGCCTCGATATCCGAGCTAATACCCGCGATCGCTCTGGCTACCTCCGCTACTTTGCGCTTGCGATTTAACCTTAACAACAACTGCTTAGAGTTCAGCAACTTCCCCCGCACGATCGCTTGAGAGACTTGAAATTGAAACGCCGCATTTTGACGCTTCTCAATTTGCACCAATTCATTACCCTGATGGCTGGATTCCCAATTCCAGAGATGACCCTTATAGTAACCGGATAAATTCAAAAACAATATCAAAATTTGTTCTTGCAGGCAAGCATGAATAGCCTGAGTCGAAACTTGAATATTTCCAAACACCAAAATCCGCTCTACCTCGCGAATCGGAATTTCCTTCCTCGGCTCATCGTCAACCCAAATCACAAACCGCAAATTTTCCTTATAAACCGCTGTTCCTTGCTCGATCAAATAAAGAGTTGCCATGTCTTTGTTCCAAGTATTTTTAGAAGCTTTTTGCTTTCTTTCAGATTCAACATTTTCTAAACAAGTTGGAGCTATTGAAGGGGATATGGACACTACCTCTGCTTTCTCTTTGCCTTGGATGGGGAGCGCGAGCCTTTTTTTTTACTAGCTTTGCTCTCTTTAACTCCTGATTTTCCTAGAGCTTTAGGCGATTCCAAAGGAAAGATAGCCGTTTCCAAAAAACCGTGACCTAAAAAGCGGAATCCTCGGTCAAAATTAGTAATTTGAGTTTTATCAGGATGCAGCGCTAACCCGATACAATTGAGCAGCCGTTCCACATCAGAGTAAGCGCGAACAATCTGCTCTTTAGTACGAGCCAATACTACAAAATCATCGGCGTAGCGGACTAACTGAAGACCGGAATTCGATAAAGATTTGTCGAACTCATCCAGATAGATGTTAGCAAGCATCGGTGAAATTACAGAGCCTTGAGGAATACCTTTTTCAGTTCTCCTAACTCCGTCTGGGGTCACTAATCCAACCGCAATCCAAGATTTAATCAAACAGAGAATACCCGGACTGTCGATTTCCTTCCTAACCTCCCCGAGCAACCGCTGGTGGTCAATATTATCAAAATACTGAGCGATGTCTGCATCCAATACCCAACCATAACCCAAGTCCCGCCAGCGAGCCACGGCTTCCACAGCATCCAAGTAAGAAAGGTTAGGACGATAGGCAAAACTACAGCAAGAAAACTTACTTTCCCAAACGGGAGCGAGAACATTCAATAAAGCTTGTTGAACAATTCTATCTCTGACTGCTGGGATTTTTAGTTCTCGCCAACTGCCTTGATTTTTAGGGATTAAAACTTGTTTGCAGGGATGGGCTTGATACGTGCTGTTAGCAACAGATTCTCGCAGTTGAAAGAGGTTGAAATTAAAATTTTGCTGGAAATCATCAATAGTTTCTTTGTCAATGCCAGCAGCACCTTGATTGGCTGCTACTTTTTTCCAAGCTTGGCAGAAGTTCTCAATGCTGAGGAATTCTGCAACAAGGGATGTTGATAAAATTTCTTCGCTGTTGTTGAAATTAGGGGAAGATTGTCTTAACATAATTGTGCTGTCTCCTTGACTTTGTGTTGGTTAAGCTAAATCACGATCGTCCGAACTGCAAAAATAGCAACCGGGGGTTGTCAAGTAGTCAGTATTGGCGTGCTGCCACTGACACTGAGGGAATTGGTAAATCCAATCCAAACCGTGTTCGACGTTTAAAAAGCCGCCAAGCATTCCCTGAATAACTCCAACTGCCGTACTCGCACAAATGCTGTTCAACCAAAATACAGCCGGGTCGTTAACCCCTTCCAAATAACCTGCTTGCGAGGCAAGATTTTCAATTTCAACGGGGGCGGATTCTAGTGCAGCTCTTTGCAAGTTGATGATGTTGCCGCACATCAAACACCAGCCACCTCCCAGCGGGGGAACAGTAACGCGGCAGTACATTCGAGGAACCCCATCGGGTTGGATATCGATGTGAGTACCGAGGCAAACGAGAGGCCGCATATATTTCAGGGCTAATTCTTGAGCAACTTGTCGAGAGCGGTGATTGTCCGTAGCCACCACGATTAAATCGGAAGCGACTATTTCTCGTTGCGCGGTTTTGTCTTCAATAGAATTGGGTACGGTTTTGACGCAGGAACCTGTATCGTAAATCTTTTTAATCAGTTGTTTGACATATTCGACCTTGTGCCACTGTTGGTCTGCCATTTGCCGCGTCGCTCCCGGCATTCGGTTGAGGTTAACAATTTCGAGACGGTCTGGGTCAATTAACAGCCATTTTTTGACACCCAAACGCCCTAGCTGTTCGGCAAAAACGGCCCCGATTCCCCCGCAGCCAATTAAAGTAACGGTGAGTTCGCTCAACTGCCGCCCAAAAACTTCTCCAAACACTTTTTGGCGGGCAAACATCAAATCTGATTCTGGCAGACAGTTTTGCTTTTGTGCGATTTCAAACCAGGATGGATAGAAATTAACTGCCTCAAAAGAATTTCCTTTTTTATTCCAAATGCGGAACTCCGATTGTTCCATCGATTCGTCAAATACGCCCGAAATCAACCGATGTTTCTCTGGAAAATTAGAGCTGAGAAAGCGAGCGTATTCTGATTCGCACCGATCGTCTACACCGGAAAAGCAAGGGGTTTCTTGACCTGCATGGGTGTGAACGTGAACGACATCTAATTTGCCTTGGCTCAGGTAATTCTCTAGCAAGTAGAGGTGAAATTCTTCTTTGAGGACTAATCCCGAAGCAGATTGATGTTCGTAGCAATCGGGAGCCGGCACCACCCAAACTTTGGGGAAATACCGAATTTGACGCTTAGAAATTTGATGGCGCTGGCAGAATAAAAAACCGATAACCTCTTCATTAGACTTTCGCGCACTCAGCATAGCTTGGCGAAAACTATTCCAGGTGGCGGGAGAAACGTGAAGAGAATTTTGGGGAAATTGGTGCGAATTATTCATGTCTTTTGTTGGGGAAAAAGTGCGATCGTAAATGACAGTTAATCCTCATATTTGAGTCTCATAGTTAATCCTCGCTATTGACAGCATGACGCACGGTAACAAACAACGTAGCGAGATTGTGTCCGCTTTCAGGATTGTTATGAGGTCGCCAAGAATTGAGCCATCTTTCTCGATTAAACCCACCGCCCAATCCCACGCAGTACCAATACCATCCTTCTTCGCTTAAAAAAGGCGCGCCGTAATAACTCTGTCTGGTAAAGTGATGGTCTCCCTGTCCTACGGTGTTCCAAGGGTAGTTTAGATAGCAGCCAATGGGGGGAAGACTGGGGTATTCGGGCGGTAACAAGAACAGTACGTCGGTGTTTGATACTGTAAACTTTTGGGAAGACAAGGGCATTCCTTTTACTAGAACTGCTGTATATTGAATGCCGCCAATCGTTTTGCATCCCACTACCGCATTTTTAGCTACTTTTTCCAATACTTTGAGTTCTGCAATGATTCGCGCTGCTGGCTGAAATCCTGAGATGCCAGGACTAATTGCAATCGCCATGATTAATTCTCCTGACCTTTTACAATTTTAGGAACAGTCCAAACTTTGGAACCTTCTTTGAGAGCATCAGTCTCTTTTAAGGGTTTTGTTCCTCCAAAGCCTTCTTCCATCACATCGTCGTTGCCAATTTCAGGTAATCGGGCTCTCAGCTCTTCAACGGTTGCACCGACGGGCAAATCTACTAATTTACCATTGATAATTGCTCTCATTTATATCTTCCTTAGTGCTGGGTAAATTCAATCAAGTGCGCGAGCTATGGTAGGAAAGTAAAAGCAACTGCTGCGCTATTGTGTTGAGATTTGTTGGAGTTTGGTTGACGAGTTATACCCATCCACAAACAGCAAATGGTTAAAAGTGCTACAGTTGCCAGACTTGCGAATAGCAATTTACAGTAAACCTGTTCCATTCGTTGTACTGACAATTTCAGCACTTTCAACTGATTGATGTACTCTTTTCTATCTCGCTGTTCAGCAGCAATTATGTCAGTTCCTAAATATTCTAGCTGTTGACTTAAATCTGTGAGTTGGGAATTAACGTCCTCTAGCCTATCCGTTTCTCCCACCACTAATTTGCCATTGATTGTTTGTCTGGGCTGGTCTGTATTGATTTTAGTGAGTGCAACTCTCATTTTAAACACCACTTATTGGAGCTAAATAACTGAATCAATCAAACAGATTGGTGTTGCCGATTCTATAATAGTTCTGACCGTTATTTTGCTGTTCAAAACTATCAAATATTTCAATCAAATCAACAGTGCTATTAGCAGCATTTTTTAGTTCGTTTCCCAAAGATTGTTCTACGGATGCAACTTCGACCCGCATCCCTCGCCTTCGGAGCTTTTCTGCGAGATAGGCAAAGTCAGAATCTCCGGTCACTAAGACAACGATATCGGGGCGCATTTCTAAAGCCAATTCAACGGCATCCATTGCCATGACGATATCGACATTGCTTTCGTACTCGTCCCCTTTAGCTTTGCCTTCTCTAGTAACGACCAAAAACCCGTTGCTTCTCGCCCAATAGATAAATTTTTCTTTGGTTTTTCGTTGTTCTTCAAATCTTTCTCTGTCTGGAGGCAACCCCACATAGATGACCATTTCAATGATTTCTCTGCCTTCTGAGGGGTCGGCTAGATAGTCGCGTATTTTCAGCCAATCTAACTTTCTATTAAAGCTTTGAGCTGCAATAACGGTGTTATCGCTATCTGCAAAAATCAATACCCGCCGAGATGTTGCCATAAGTTGAATTGAAGAAAGAATGAAAGTATTTACTTGTCTCTCATTACAATTCACCATTGGAAGCAGGGATTTCCTTCTCCATATTGCTTCATGGAGTGGAACTGCGCTTGTTCCTTTCCAACTTCTCTACCAAACCTGTGAGTTTCTGCACTGGGCGGATTGGCGTGCGATCGTTCCTTTTTTCTCATTAAACATCGATGACTCCCAACTGCATTAAGAAATCCCCCAAACCAATGCAGCAATGCAGTAAGTGAGGCTTCTGAGCGGTGTCGTCGGGTCGATCGCGCACTTAGCGAGCTTAAAACGCTCGGCAGCCATTCGGGCGATGTCTGGGCAGTTGCCATCACGCCGGATGGACTTAAAGCAATTTCTGTCTCGTCCGACCAAACACTAAAGCTGTGGGATTTAACCAGCACCATCGCACTGAATACCTTTACGGATCATCTGATAAAGTTATCGCAGTAGCAGTTACCCCGGAGGGGCGGATAGCTATCTCTGGAGCGGTGGATAACACGCTAAAGTTGTGGAATTTGACAACTGGTACAGAACTTAAAACCTTGACGGGTCATACTGCCTACAATGCGATCGCAATTATCTGGGACGAGCAAAGGGCTATTTCTGCGGATTTAGAAAGTGGGGAGGCGATCGCTACTTTCAGCCTTATTTTGCTGCACCGTTGCGTCCAATGGAGTAGATTTCTTACGGCTAGAAGGGATAGAGCCACTAACTTAAATTTCTTACGCGATCGTTGGCGAGGCACAATTGATATAGTTTCAGCAACTTATGAGTTTTTATGGTCCGACATCAAAAAACATAATACTGGAACGCTCCAACAGTTATTTCCAAAGCCAAACCACCGCGTCACCTGTAACGCGATCGCAACTTCCTCTCGATTCTGCTGCATCTACGGCTTATTTGACTACAATACCCAACCAGAATGAAACCCCATGAAAATTAATCGCAAGGTATCCAAAGCCCTGGCTGCTGCTTTTTTAGCTTTATCGGCTGTCTCGATCGCGGACAGTAGCTGGGCAACTCCAGGTCGCACTGATGCCAACGGATGTCATACCAGTCGCACAAGCGGATACCATTGTCACAATTCGGGTTCTGGGTCAGGTTCTTCCGGTTCTGGATCGAGTTCACCCAGTGGCGGAGGTTCGGAAGGCGTTTGTCTGACGTTCAACGACTGCATGAGTCGGGGGGAAACGCAACTTAAGTCGAATCCTGCTCAGGCGCTCAACTATTTCCAGCAAGCCTTACTCCTCAAACCAAAGGATATTCAAGCATTTACCAGAATAAACGTTGTTGAGCCTTACGTGATGGCGATACCCGGTTCTTGTCCAGATTTAAAAACCTGTATGAATTTGGGATACGCAGGAATGAAACAGAAAGACTACCAAACTGCGTTAGTCAATTTCAAACGAGCCTTAGCGTTTAATTTGGGAAACCAGTACGCCATCGACGCGATTGGTAATGTTTCTCGCTATATCCAAGAATCGCGCAATTAATATAAACCCTTTAAACCCGTTGCACTGTGACTGGGGCGGGTTTTATGTAAGTGCCAGCTTTTTAGAAACATCAACCATTTACATCTCAACACTTGAAACACAAAAGCTAGCCACACCCTGCGATCGCTCCCACCGTGCCAGCCGTGCCAGTCCTCACCATCCAATCACCCCAAAACCCCGTCTAATCCCGTCTAGTGTGCATTTTGGGAGCCGTGCCAACCGTGCCAAATACGCAAGGCATCAGAGCGATCGACACGAGGCGATCGGCGCTTTAATTTGGTTTAGGTTGATTTTGCTTGACTTATTCTGATTTTTCTTGGTTTAAGTTGATTTTTGTTCAGTTTCCTGACAGCCAAAGGCGATCGCCATTCTTGTCCGAGTGATATGTCAAGTCAAGTTGCTTCTCATCTGCGAAATAGCTTGATTCAAACCCTCGCTGTGAATCCAGCCTACGAAGCCACCGTAAATCATTTTGCCATCACGATCGGCTAAAAAAATGTGGTCAACGCCGAGGGGGTTTTTCCAAGCCCTAACCGCTGTTCCATCCCTAAGTCTGATAATCGGATTGGAACTGTTAAAATCCCTGTGGTGTGCTGGTGTCATTCCTGAAACAGCTTCTAAAATGGCGCGAGCCTCCCTAGTAACATCTGAAATGTTTGCAGCGCTGGCTGCTGAACAACCACATCCATCTGTCACAGTTTGCTTGAGCCTTTCTTTGATATCGCCATCAAACAGGGATAATTGCTCAATCTCCTCCAAAAGTTTCCCGTGCGGTTCGGACAAGCGCCTTTGGCAATAAATTGCTGTCAGCAAGTCCTCTAACCCTACTTTTGTTAAGGCATCTGCAATCAATCCCGTCAAACCTAGTACGGCAATGCCTCCGAGCATTCCAGCCGGGCCACCTAGAAATGCTAGAGCTGCTGTGATTGCAGCCGCTCCTGTTAAACCTGTAGCAGCCATCGTCACTACCAGGATGATACCTGGTAAACCCAAAGCAGCTACTTTCTTGACGACTTCATCCATTTTACCAACCTTCGCTGTTGCTTTTTTTCCTTTATCAACCAGTTACCAGCCCAAAAAACCTGCTAGCGCAACAAGTTATTTATTATATCCTGACCTTGCCGTAGCAGTTTCGAGTCGTAGATGGGGAAATTAGATTATCCTGATGGATCTGTAGCGGTTCCAAGTCATAGATGAAAAATTTAAGTTTCCCCGCCTAGATTTAATGGTACACCCACCCTGTCACAGGTTTTCACAATCTTAGGGTTGCAGACTTAACGGGTTGGGCCGAACGCATCGATCGCCCCCATCAGGAAAATTCACCCTCAAACTTCCTTCGAGCGAAATACTAACACCAGAATTCTACGATTTCTAAAAACATAGGCATGGATAATGAAAATAGTTCAAGATATCCTAAGAGGCTTACCAGGTACAGATAAACATAAAAATGTGATATGAACGTTTCGGAAGACTTGAATGGGGCATGGAAAGATGTTTGGAATGTCTTGGAACCAGAGAAATCTTGGTTGACCGATGCAGCTAAATGCGATTGCATCCAGAAAAAACTTTCCTATTTTAATTCCCAACATGGCAACAGCCCAGAACATATCGACCGAGTTATTAAAGCTTTATCTAGAGGAAAGGGTTTAGTTCAAGCAGCGATCGAATGGCAAAATCCTGCCATCGGTCAAAGCGAAACCCGCAGCGTCAAGGATAAGCTGCGGGGACATCAGTGGAGGCTGGTAATCGCCTACAGCGGTTTTGAGCTTGCATCTAAAGCTTTAATGATGGACAAGTGGAACAGGCAGGTTGAGAAGGGGATGTATGAAAGATTTCTGGAAAAATGCGTCCTGTCCGACTACGAACCAATAGAGCCGCCTAGAGGTAAACCAAAGCTTGAAAAATGGCTGGATAAGGAAGAGGGGGCATTAGCCGAATTCCTGGGAGTAACTTCAGGAGATCGGAAAGCGATCGATCGGTGGCTGGTTCAATCCCAATCTGTAGATTCCTGGTGTGAGGCATACAAACTGGCGAAAGCTCTGAGAAATGCTTCGGCTCACGGATTCTTACTGCCAACTAAGATCCATGACTGGGGGCTCAAGAACGGATTTCTTAGACTGACCAACGATTTGGCACAGATTGCGATAGCCGGACTCAGCAAACTAGCTTAAACCCTGTTCGGAGAATTAGGGGATTTGCATCTTTGTCGGCGAGGTATTGACTTTCAACTGCGATCGGGATACCATCGAGATAATAAAATACAACGGATCTGAAAGGCGCAATTTTTCGAGACTGTTGTATTTTCTTTGTTTTTGAAGGATTCAGAATAAATCGCAAGCGATGCCGGAGGTCGGCGGCTGGACTATCGCACCAGTTAATCCGACCTGGAGCCGATAGTTTTTTAGCGTTCCCCGGCAATTGCGATTAGAGACGTACCGATTTCATACCTAACCGACAAGTTCGTTCGATGCAACAAAGCGCAAAATTCCAGAAAGGGCAGAGAGTTGGCATCTACAACTCCCAAGGGTCGCGACAGATTTATGAAGTAGATGAGGTTACTTGGTCTGGGTCAACTTGGACGTATACTTTTTTAGAATGGGATACTAAAAATCCGGTTTTTGTTACTTTTAGCAACAACGGTTCTTCTCGGTACCGGCAAGAAGAACGCTGGCTGTCTTCGGTTTAAACACCCAAGGGCGGGGGAAAAATGCCACTCCCGCGTTCCTCAGCACCAAAGCCAGGGTTCACTGCAATCACGATTGTGCTTCAGCCCTGATTATTTGTAACGCCCCAGGTTTTACTGCTGTGCGTTATGCAGCAGCCCGTGTAGAAACTTCTTCAAGAATAGAAAATAATTCATCTACCTGAGTCGAGGTAAATAATCCGTCTGGCCCCTGTGGCGTAATGTCGGTAAATGGGGATTCATAAAGGATTGCTGCATCCATTGCGCCATGTTCGGTTAGGTGATTCACAATCATACTCACAAATTCAATCTGATTGGAGTTAAGATTTTTACCAGATATAAACCTCGCTAGTTCCTGTTTGGCTACCTCCCGATCGAGTCCTACTAAGGAACGGACGAACAAGCCTAACCCGTGCGATTCTTCTTTTGCACGGTCTATATCCTCCTCTACACCTAATTTGTTTTCTAGCAATATCTTCTCTAACTCAGATAGATCGGATGGAGTGAGCTGTTTGTTAGTTCGTAGCTTAAAGATGACCACATGATCTTGATGCGATCGCAAAAAAGCCCTAGCTTTAGCACGGAACTTCTCAAAGTTATCTAATGCTGTAAAACCCGGCAACTCTACTATTATCTCATCCCCCATTACATCCTCAAAGTCGGTGTAAATAGGTTGGCGTTTTTGTTTCTCAATCAACTTTATTAACCCCCGCAGGCGTTTGCGTAACACCTCCAGCATGGGTAATGTCACATCTTGCCACCACTCATCGGTTTGTACATTCTGAATGAGCGATAACTGTTCTTGCACGAAGGGAATGGCAGATTTCTCCTCTAGCAGTCCTGCAAGTGACTTCACCTGTTCTTGTAAACGCTTAAACGTAGAGTCAGAGCGCAGGATTGCTAATTGTAACTTCAGCATCAGAACATCAAATCTTTTTATTTCTTCTGTTTCTGTTTCCAATTGGGAAGGCAAACCAGCTATTTCTTGACTAAGTTCAAGAAAATCATCGATCGATAGCGATGCCCATGCTGCGGAATTAGCATATTTCTCTACGAATCGTTGTTTAGGTCGCACTATGAAGTTTTCAGGATTCATAGCCGCAACTTCGGTATTGAGCAAATTGGCTAGTTCCTGGCGCAATTCTGCATCGGTCTTGGGTTCTTTAGAGGCAGCTTGATACTCTTGAAGCTTGCTCAGTTGTGTTGAATTAATGGGTTGATTTTCCGGTATTCTTTTATCTAACTCTCCGATTAATTCTAATCGAGCGGTAAACAGTTGCTGACCCAATGATTTAGTTATTGGTGCATTAACAGTCGCTGAGTTTTGTTGAAAATACTCTAAATTTTGGCAATAATCAAACAGGTAAAAAAATTCTTTATCTTGCCCTAGTCCAAATAGGTCAGGACATAGCCTCGTACCTCGTCCTATCATCTGCCAGAACTTAGTTTTGGAGCGAACAATTTTGAACAGCACCAGATTAACTACCTCTGGCACGTCAATCCCAGTGTCGAGCATATCCACTGAGATTGCGATATGAGGTTCTTTATCTTTTTGGGAAAAGTTATCAATCAGGCTTTGAGCATAGGAGGTTTTGAAGGTAATGACGCGGGCAAACTCACCTTTAAAGTGTGGGTAATTGGCGTTGAACCGCTCAGCAATAAATTCTGCATGATCTTGGTTTTTAGCGAAAATAATGGTTTTGCCGAGACGATCGCCCCCAGCAACCTTTAACCCCCTCGTCATCAGATGCTCTAGCACCTTATCCACGGTATCTTTATTGAATAACCACTTGTTGACTGCTTCTGCTTCTACGCGCTCAGGGGCATTACCTTCGTCATCCCATTCAAGCGCATCCCATTCTTCTCTTTCGGATTCAGAGAGTTCACCATAATTAATGCCTTGTCGCTGGAACTTAAGCGGCACTGATACTGCTTTAAGTGGGACTAGATAACCATCCTTTACGGCATCTTCAAGCGAGTAAGCATCGGTAGGTACGCCATTTTCTAAGTCAAAAAGTCCGTAAGTGTTGCGGTCAATTTCATCCTTTGGTGTAGCGGTTAGCCCTAGCAGAACAGAATCAAAGTAGTTGAAAATTGTGCGGTATTTCTGAAAAACAGATCGGTGAGCTTCATCAATAATAATTAGGTCAAAATGTCCTACGCCAAAACGACGCTGACCGTCGCGGGTATCATTAATTAATCCCATCATGGTGGGATAGGTGCAAGCAAATACCCGTCCTTCAGTATCTTTTTCTGTGACTAAGTTTACTGGCGCGGCATCGGGGAGATGTTTCTTAAATACATTGATTGCCTGATTTACCAAAGCTACACGATCCGCTAGAAATAGAACCCGTTTCGCCCAGTTACAACGCATCAGCAGATCGACCAAAGCGATCGCGGTTCTGGTTTTGCCTGCACCAGTCGCCATGACTATCAGGGCTTTGCGGTCTTTATCAGTCTCTAAGGCTTCGGTAATGTGACGGATGGCACGAGTTTGATAATAGCGTTCGGCAATGCTAGGGTTAATTGTGCCTGCTGCTAAAGATTTACGGGTAGCTCGGCGCTGTATAAGTAATTGTAATTCAGTTTTTTTATAAAATCCTTGCACCTGTCGCGGTGGGTAGTTAGTATCATCCCACAGCCAATGCTCGTAACCGTTAGAGTAGAAAATAACTGGACGCTGATTAAATTGGTTTTCTAGGCAATCAGCATATAGCTTAGCCTGTTGTTGCCCGATGCGGGGGTCGTTTCGGGTGCGCTTGGCTTCTACGACTGCCAAAGGTTTACCATCATCGCCCCAGAGGACGTAATCCACAAAACCTTGACCTGATGAATTGGGCATCCCTGTAACTGGAAACTCGCGATCGCGTTGTTGATCTAAGTTCCATCCGGCTTCTTTTAACAAAAGGTCTATAAAAATATCGCGGGTTTGTGCTTCAGAATAATCGTGGGTATCTGGCTGGATGACACTGGCTTTCTTGACTGCTGCCAATTCTGCCCGTAGTTGTTTCAGTTCTTCATCAAGTGCATTTTTGTCTGCTAGAAGTGTTGAGAGCTTTTCATCGCGATCGCGTAGTTGAGTTTCTAGTTTCTGAAGTTGTTCAATGGTTTGTTTAGGAACTGGTGCAGTCTTGGGCAATGCGTCAGAGTTGAAGGTAAGCCCCGCATTTGGTTTGCTACTGCGTCCATAGGTGTGTGCTAACCAATATGTAACATGAAACAACTCCCGTACAGCATTTATAGCATCATTCACAGGGATAGGTCTGGTACTGTGTACGGCCTGATTTCCTAGTTTGATAATGACTCTTGCTTTGTTAAAGATTGCTTCACCTACTAAGTTTTTAAAAGTAGGCTCGTGAATTAAACTGCTTAGGCTATCTTGATAAGGCAGTTCTAGAGAATTATCGTACTTATATAACCAATTTACGGTTAACTCCAAGGCTCGACGGGCATAAAAGCAGGCGGTGCGAGGGTCTGGATGTACTGCATCAACTGCTTTGTTGGCGGATTTATAAATCGTAGAGAATTCAGCTTGGAGGAAGGTAAACTGGCTCATATATTTATCTAGGCATTTGGCGATAGTTCTGTAAATCCTTGTCTAGTGACCAGATAAAAACTTCACTCATTGAGAAGATATTACAGGACTTATGAAATTCCTGAATGATGCTGAGATCGCCGAAACTTGTTCCTTCTTGTTTATTAGGAGCTTTGTTTTTGCCAGCTTCATCAGGGAACTGGTCAATCCACTCCAGTATCTCTGCTGTACTTGGGAATGTAGTAGGCCTCCAGGGCGCTACGCCTGTGAAGGCTTCTTTAACTTCTTTAACAAAACGTATGGCGGTTTTTCTTCGCATTGTGCCGTCCCCGTTTTGGGCAATGTGGTTACCTGTTTCGAGTATGGTTGCCATTGGCAACAGAAAAGTACAGCCAGCTAGAGAATAGGTTCTAAAATCTTCGAGAACTGATTCTCTATGCTGATTATAGTTGGGAACGTTGAGTATTTCGAGGAAGATGCTCGTATCAATCAAGCAAATACTACTCATTGCCGTATTCCTGCAACCGAGATAGCCATGCCATCGCTTGCTGTTTTCTGTCTTCAGGGGTGTGTGGCGATTTGACGAATCGATCGACTATCCCAGCAGTTACCAGTTGACCGAGCGGCCCCTGAGATATCAGACTTGGAAAATCATACATTTCTCCAAGCCGTACCAGGCGGCTATCTCCTGACTCTGGATTGCGGTAACAAAACACTACATCGCCGATCGCCTCATCGGGTAAGGCATCCATTAACGCGGGGTTATGAGTCGATAGCAGCACTCGCAATTTACGACGTTCGGCAATATCTCGGATGCTGGCGAGTAAATGCTTGGCGCGGTTGGGATGAACGCCGTTGTCGATTTCCTCAATGACTACTAAACTGCCTTCGGTAGCTGATAGCATAGCAGCCGCGATCGCTAACACCCGTAAAGTGCCATCGGATAATAATGCAGCCTCACAATAGCGGCGGGTATTGCCAAATGTTTCTGCTAGTTGCACCATGACTTCATCCCGTGGGCCGAAAAGGAAATCTAGCCCATCTATAGCTTGTTCTGGTAGACTCTGAATAAAGTTGAGAATTGCCTCGCGATTTTCGGCTTGGTTCTCCCACAAGCGATACAAAACGCTGGAAAGATTAGTACCATCTTCTTGTAATCGCTTATCAGATTTGAAACTGTACTCGCGCATTCTGGCGGGGACGGGATCTAAAAATAGGATATTTTGTAAGACTTTTTGATATTCGCGGACGGTTTCAGGAATTATTTTTTGGGATTTGGGGTACTTTGCATCAAAATGGGCAGGGGTGTCTAATTGCACGAATATAGCCATCTGATCGCTGCACGTTACTCGTGGTTTGTTCTTCCCTTTTGTAAAGTTGTTATATGCCACACCAACATCAGTCCCTACTCCTTGAGAAGGCTGATCTAGGTCATATAGCGGGACTTGACTTGTCGAGCCAACGATTCGCTCATTACTGATGTGGAGTTCTCCGTCACGCACATTCAGGGTTATATCGAGTTGGTTCCAATCTGGGTAGTCTAAACGGCAACCAATGGTAAAATTTGACTCTCCCCGATGGCACAAATCATTTACTCGACCGCGTACAACGCGCTCTGCACTATTCACGGCATATTGAATACTGGAAAGTTTTTGTCCTTGTGCCAGCCATGACAGAAAGCGCAAACCTTCAAGGGCGTTACTTTTGCCTGCGGCATTGGCTCCGATTAGTACGGTTAGCGATCCAAGGGGCAATCGGCTTGTACTGTAACTTTTGAAGTTGGCGAGGGTAAATTCGGTTAGCATGGCGTTCATGTCATAATTCTCCTCGGAATGCACGATGTTGGAGGGAGGCGAAGAGGGCATCGAGTTCTGACAGTGAGGCGCGGTGTGCGACTTTGAGTTTTTCTACGGCTTCGATGCGATCGGCAAATTCTTTTTGGAGCGTGAGAGGAGGAATAAAAGCAGGTAGTTCACGAATCTGGTTTTGAAATAGATTGGCTTGACTCGAAGCATTCGCTCTCTGTTGCATTTTCGCGTGTAAAGCAGGTGTTCTTAGAAAATACTCAAGAAATTTAGAATTTATTAAATCATGCTTCAGCTTTAATAAGGCAACGCTACGAACAAGCGAGAAAGGCTCATCAGTGTCAACAGTTGTTACACGCCCAATTGTCCCAGAGCAAGAAAGTAGTATGTCACCTCTTACAGGGTTACATCGCTTCATTATTCGTTCATACTCTTCAATACTGACATAATCAACATCTCTAACGTCAATGTAGCCATTTTGTACATTGCGAGCCGATAACAATTTGATGCCCTCTAATGTTCTTTTAGGCGTTTGATGTTCTCCATCAGTAATCTTTTCTGCAATATCCCCAAGCTTTGAAACTGTCCACCCCTTCGGATTCGTAACTGGATCGCCGAACATTTCTATGAAGATGGCTTGGGTGAGGGTGTCGAGTTGTGCGATCGCTTCCCGACGTTTAGACCTGAGTTCTTCGGCGCGATCGAGTATCTCTGCAATTCGCTTCTGTTCTTCTAAGGGAGGTAAAGGAATTTTAAGCTTCAGACAGCGATCAATATTTAGGTTTGAGATATTCGTTGTTTTCTGACCAAAACTCCTTAATAAAGCTTGTACTCGATTAGAAGAAAACCAGCGATATAGAAAACGTGGCTCAACTTTTCCCTGATCGGGACGCAGAACAGTCACAAAGCCCCCAAAACTAGCGCGCCAAGGAAGATCGGGAATCCAGCAGCATTTTCCAACAAGGTTCCAACTGTTTGCGCTAGAAACAAGAACGTCACCCACTTGAAGAAATTGATTTTCGCGTTTCACGAAAGATTTATTTACAGCCCAGACATCAGAGAGATCGAGTTCAGTTTGCACATTTTTTGTACGCATACATACAACCGATCCTAGTACCCCTACTGGAACTACATCATCGGGTTTAAAGTTAATACCACGAACAAATTCCGCAACCTCTGCCAACGCAACTGTTTTCCACTGACTCATTCCAGCATCCCCTCCAATTTCTCCATCCCCTGCTGAATTTCTACTTCTAACCTTGCCAAATCAGCAAGGATGTCTTTGGGTGCGCGATGTTCCACCTCTTCATGCACCACTTCCTTGTAACGATTCAGACTGAGGTCATACCCCTGAGAAGCAATATCAGCCTTGGGTACACAGAAACTTTGAGCCGTGCGCGATCGCTCTCGTTCCGTTGTATTTCGCAGTTGCCAACGACTCAACACATCCGGCAGATTATTCTTAGTATGTTCCTCTGCTGTTAGCTCCGTAGCAAGCACAGCACCTAATTTATCTTCAGAAAGCAAAGGCGCTCTTTTATCGTCCAAACTCCACCCATCAGCATTCACATTGTAGAACCAAACAGAATCAGTTCCACCTGAGTTAGTTTTAGTAAATAGTAAAATCGCCGTAGAAACACCCGCATAAGGCTTAAATACACCACCAGGCAGAGATATCACAGCATCAAGCTTCTGTTCTTCCACCAACAAGCGTCGCAATTCCTTATGAGCCTTAGAAGAACCAAAAAGCACCCCCTCCGGCACAATTACTGCTGCCCGTCCCCCTGGTTTCAACAATCTTAAAAACAGAGCCAGAAATAGCAATTCAGTTTTCTTAGTTTTGACGATCGCCTGCAAATCTTTAGCAGTGTTCTCATAGTCCAATGAACCAGCAAAAGGCGGATTAGCGAGGACAAGGGTATAAGATTCTTCATCACCAGAATGTTCCTGTGCCAGCGAATCCTGATAGCGCACATCGGGGTTTTCTACCCCATGCAACAGCATATTCATACTGCCAATCCGCAGCATGGTATTGTCAAAATCAAACCCGTGAAACATCTCATGGTGGAAATGTTGCTTCATCTTGGTATCGCGCAGAATTTCCGGGTGATGCGATCGCAAATATTCATTAGCAGCCACCAGAAAGCCGCAAGTCCCACTCGCTGGATCGCAAATCACATCGCCTGGGCTGGGTGCAGTCAGTTCCACCATCAACTGAATAACGTGGCGCGGTGTGCGAAACTGTCCGTTTTGTCCAGCGGAGGCAATCTTGCCCAACATATATTCGTAAAGGTCGCCTTTAGTGTCCCTGTCTTCCATCGGTACACCATCCAGCAAATCCACCACTTTAGAAAGCAGGGCGGGTGTCGGAATTGTGAAGCGGGCATCCTTCATGTGGTGCGCGTAAGTCGAACCATCCCCCCCCAAAGTCCGCAGGAAAGGGAAAACATGATCGTTGACGACCTCAAACATCTCCTTCGGTGCAAAATTCTTGAACCTCGACCAACGCAAATCATCGTAGGAGCGTTTTTTGATATCTTCCCCTTCTGGGAAAATCCGGCGTTCCATTGGGCGCTTGAGCCGATTAGCTTTGTTTTCTTCCAGAGTCTGTAAATCGTCGAGACGACGCAGAAACAGCAGATAAGTAATCTGCTCGATAACTTCAAGGGGATTGGAGATACCACCGGACCAGAAGGCATCCCAGATTTTATCTATTTGACTTTTGATTTCCCCAGATATCATATTGCGCTTTCTTGTCCCATAGATAATTCTAAAAATTAGGGCGATTATCAGTTTAGCTTGGATATGGTTTTGCTGGAGATATGCAGCCAAAATCTATCTGCTGCTTATACTTCATTAAAATCTTTGTGATCGAATGCTTCGCTCGTCTATGCAAGTAATATTTGCAGGGGAAAGTTCAGACTAAAACTGACCGCCAGAGGAATTTACGATCGCTCACCCGCACTTGTCTCATCATCACTCAACCGCATTAGACAAACTCTCAAACCACCACACGCTTGGTACGGAGATGATCGAGCGCTCTCCGCTAACCGATCGCCATCGCCCAGACTACCACGTTAAGAAATCCCCCCGACCGATGCAGCAATGCAGTATTTGCGGCAAACTCTGTGGTATTGGGTCGAGTTTACCAAGATGAAGATAGAACGGCACGGCCAAGCCAAAATACTCACGCAACAGGAAATCGAGCTTTTGTTCAACAAAGGTTTGCAAACCTCACGCGATCGCACGCTGTTCGGCGTTTGTCTCTACACCGCTTGTCGAATTGCCGAAGCTTGTTCCCTGGAAGTCATCGATATTTACACTGCCAGAGGTACAGTCCGACCTACAATCAACTTCCGCAAAGCCAACACCAAGGGGAAACTCCAAACCCGCACGATTCCGGTGATCGAGGATTTGCGATCGCTCTTGACATCTTGGAAACCCAACGCGGGTCAGACTTACTTATTCCCAGGCCGCCACGGCTGCCACCATTGGAAGCATCTGCACACCAACTCAGCGGATCAGATTTTGAGAGAAGCGTTCGATCGCGCCGGCATCGAAGGAGCCTCCACCCACAGCTTCCGTCGCACCGCCCTCACCCAAATGAGCAACGCCGGAATTCCGCTGCGGATTATTCAAGAAATCAGCGGTCACAGTAACCTCGAACAGTTGCAGCGCTACTTAGAGGTGAAGCCGGATCAAGTCAAAGGAGCGATCGCAAGTCTTTCCATGCTGTCCTACACGGGGAAATCTGTATTTCCCCCTGTAGAGGATGAATTGCCTGCTGTGCCGTTAGCGAGAGAGCAACTGTCACAAGGCCTATCAGACTCGGAGCCTGAAGAAATTCCTGATTGGTGACGGGCAATTTTAGATTTTAGATTTGGGATGCAAGGATTAAAGTCACGCATCAAGAGCATGGAGTGCCGATCGCTTTCTTTCCCAAGGCAGAAGTTCTCACCCCCTAGATTTGTTACCATTCTCGATCGTGTGGAGCAGGTGCATCTACAGAACCGGCTCAAAGGAGAATTGACAGACAATGTGGCTAAAATTTGGTGTTGCTCTCAGCGGCGAACTGACGGGCATTGATGAGGTTGTGCGCGGAAAAACTAACCTAACTTGTCTCTACTGCGGTGGCGGATTGACAGCAAAAAAGGGGAACGTGAAAGAGCATCACTTCGCGCACACTGACGAAACTTGCAAACCAGTCTCACAGCGGATTAAAACCAAAGCATTTCCCTCGCTGCCTCTCTACGAGCATTTCAACATCAAACTCAAGGGTGAGGAATTGGAACAGTTGAAAGTGCTGTGGAAAGAGTACGGCGCACAGGATTATGCTATTCCCAAAGACTTGGTAAACTTTCGGTGGCAGTTGAAAGGATTGTTGGAATCAGAGGGCGATGGCACTTATCACTTTACCGACTTGGGTAAAATCCCCGTCGGCGCGCTTCCCCTGGCGCTGTTCAATAAAGTCCAGGAACCGCTGCTGCTGTCGGAGCTGGCTTCTTTGGAAGGCTCTGTAGAGATTGCTGAAGCTGCGGGGTTATCCTGCTTAGAAGAACGGCGGGCTGATTTGCTGATTTATAGAGTACAACTTCGTCGGATTTTGGTGAACTCGCTCTACTTTCTGGAGGTCAAAGCTGACGGGAACTGCTTCTATAAAATTGGGGTGACAACTCGATCGATTGAGGAACGCATCGCCGAGGTGCAGCGGGATGTGAAAGCGCATTACTCGGATGTGGTTGTTAATTTGCTGGGATTATGGGAACACCGGGGGAATGTGGAACTGTACTTCAAACACCGGTACAAAGCGTTTAATTACCGCATTGGCACGCTGACGGAGTATTTTACGTTTCCCAATGTCAAGGCGGTGCTGAATGATTTGTACGGGATGGAAGCCAAAGTGTTGAGTGAGGTTGAGGTGGATGTTTTCAGCTTGCGCTACTTCCCCGAAATCAAATAACCCGTCTTGTGCTGGTAAGATTTGTTAGGCAACTTGATGCCATTTTCTTTCTTCGTGGATGCTGGCGCGTAATTGGCGAGAATCAGGACTGGACTTGTCAAGTTTGACGATCGTTAATGACTTCAGTTCCTCTGGCTCAAACATTGCTTGCAAAATCAAGTGACCCGGCTTTTTGGATTGTTGAAGAACTTGCCTATATTGCAACCTTTGGTATCGGTATAAGCTGCATCGAAAACGGGTATTTTGAGTTTTTCTTCGGTGGCAATTGTGGCGACTATGAGTTGATTTCTCCTAATATTTGAAGTGTTAGAGTAGGAATTGTTGAAAAGGTATGGCGGGACTATCTAAGCGTTAACAGGTTGAAACTTGGTTAAGTGTTGACCGTTGGAAGTGTTTTTGAGGTGATTGAAATGAATCTAAAAGTTGATGCGATCGGTAGTCCGGTTTCGTTTGAAGAAGAGGATACTGAGCTGGTGGAATTGGCGATCGCTCCTGAAGATGAGGATAAATACCCATTCGTGCGTCCCAGTAGCGCTCCGGCGGATTTGATGGACAGGCCGGGGAGGGTTATTGCAGAATGGGAGAATATGGACTTCGATGAGCGAATTCAGGCTGACCCTACATATATCGATAGGGTCTAGGCGTAGGGGGACACATAGCAGAGGCATGAGGTGTTTGGTTCGATAGGACGACGGTAGCTGCCCTTTAAAGTTTATTGGTAATTGCTCAACCCCCTACGGACAAAAATAAAATCTCTGAAACCCTTTGTAGGCAAGTATTGCAAAGTTTTAACACAATTATTTCATTTTTCCGTTTCGATCACTGCAACCCTCATTCTCTCGTTGATTTTATTGAAGAAGAAGCTTTTTGCTGAAAATTCACAATCTGAAACTGTCTCGCTTGAGGCAGTTTCAGGAAAGGGGGGTAGTTGAGCAATTACGTTTATTGTTATTAGATTAATTATGGTGGAATAAATGATTATACTTGATTCAGTTAAATAGCATCTGCACTTGGGTTAATTTAACCCTATCTTCCCTTTCAAAATTCTCAAACCATCTATTTATATGCTCAACCTGACCGGCGTTTCAGTTATAGCTCTCATTTACGAAAGTGCTAACTCCCTCATTTATCGAGCTATCCGAGAAGAAGATAATCAACCGATTATTCTCAAAGTTCTTAAAGAAGATTATCCCACTCCCCAAGAACTCAGTCATTACCGCACTGAATATGAAATTACTAAGTCCCTTAATCTGACAAACATTGTTAAAGTCTATGACTTGCAGAAATATCAAAATACCCTCGTTATGTTTTTGGAAGACTTTGGCGGGGAGTCATTGAAAGTTTGGATGCAGCAGCGTTCTTTTACTCTGGAGGAATTTCTGAAAATTGCCATAGCTACAACTGATACATTAGGTCAAATTCACGCCGCCAACATCATCCACAAAGACATTAACCCCTCGAATATCGTTTACCATCCAGCTACCGGACAGCTAAAAATCATCGATTTCGGCATTTCTACTAAATTGACGAGAGAAAACCCAACTATCAAAAATCCCAACGTTTTAGAAGGAACTATCGCCTATATGTCGCCCGAACAAACGGGACGAATGAACCGCAGTTTGGATTACCGCACTGACTTTTATTCCCTTGGCATCACCTTTTACGAACTCCTAACGAGAAAACTGCCTTTCGAGACAAGTGACGCGCTGGAATTGGTACACTGTCACATTGCTAAACAGCCATTATCACCATCATTGTTAAATTCAGAAATTCCCCTAGTTATTGCAGATATTGTAAGGAAATTAATGGCAAAAACTACTGAAGATCGATATCAAAGTGCTTTTGGAATCAAAGCAGATTTACAAGAATGCTTCGATCGATTAAACCGTAATGGTATATCACATTTTTCTATAGCTCAACAAGATATTTCCAATAAATTTCAACTACCGCAGAAACTTTACGGCAGAGAGCGAGAAATTGAAACTTTACTAACTGCGTTCGATCGCGTTACATCCCAAAGTGAAATGATCCTGATTGCTGGATATTCCGGCATTGGTAAAACAGCTTTGGTGCAGGAACTCTACAAACCAATTACCGAGAAGCGGGGTTATTTTATTTCAGGGAAATTTGACCAGTATCAGCGCAACATTCCTTATAGTGCGATCGCTGCCGCATTTCGAGAATTAATCAAGCAACTCTTAAGCGAAACTGAAACAAAACTCAACCAGTGGCGAGAGAAACTTCAAGCAGGTTTGGGGAACAACGGGCAAGTAATTGTAGAAGCAATTCCTGAAGTAGAATTAATTATTGGCAAACAGCCGGCCGTGCCAGAACTGGGTTCTAATGAATCCCAAAATCGCTTTAATTTAGTCTTTCAAAATTTTATCAAAGTATTTACCAAACCCGAACATCCTTTAGCAATATTTATCGACGATTTGCAGTGGGCAGATAAGGCATCTTTAAAACTAATACAACTGCTGATGAGCGGCGCGTCAACTGGATTATTTTTAATAGGTGCATATCGTGACAATGAGGTTTCCACCGCACATCCATTAATGCTTACCTTAGATGAAATTACCAAAACTGGGGCAATTATTAATCGGATTTTCCTGTCACCCTTAGACTTGCTGACAGTTATTCAACTCATTAGCAATGCTTTAAATAGTTCTCCAGAAAAAGTAAAACCTCTCGCTGAATTAGTTCAGCTTAAAACCGGCGGCAATCCTTTCTTTTTAAATGAGTTTCTCAAATCACTTTATACGGAAGGGGTATTAGAATTTAACTTTCAAGAATTAAGCTGGCAGTGGAATTTAGAGCTAATTCAAGCGAAAAGTTTTACTGATAACGTGGTCGAACTGATGGCAGGTAAGATTCAGAAACTACCAAAGAAAACACAAGAAATGTTAAAGTTAGCTGCTTGTATCGGCAATCAGTTTGACCTGAAAACGCTAGGTTTAATTTGCTCTCAATCTTTGGGAGAAACAGTCAAGGAGTTACAAGCAGCCGTAGCCGAAAGTTTAGTATTGAGTGTTGGCAATATGGGAGATGTGGAACTAGCGATTGCCTACACAGAATTCTCCAATTCCAAATTCCTCTTGCCCAATTCCCCATTGCCAGAATACAAATTTGCCCATGATAGAATTCAGCAAGCCGCTTATTCCCTCATTCCAGACGACACCAAGGCAGCAGTACACCGGCACATCGGGCAACTTTTGCTGAAGAATACTTGCCCAGACAATCGAGAAGAAAAAATATTTGACATTGTTAATCAATTAAATTTGGGCAACTCGTTAATTACCGCACAGTCAGAAAAAGATGAACTAGCTGAGTTAAATCTGATTGTCGGCAAGAAGGCGAAACTATCTGCGGCTTATCAGCCAGCTTTAAATTATTTGCAAATCGGGATAGAACTATTGGCAACCGATAGTTGGCAGCAACAGTATCATCTAACTATTTCACTCTATGAAGAAGCTGCTGAATCCGCATATCTTAATGCGGATTTGGCTCTCATGGAAAGATTAGCTGAGAGAGTAATTTCACAAGCAAGAATAGTCTTACATAAAGTTAAAGTTTATGAGGTAAGAATTCAAGCATATGCGGTTCAAAGTCAGTTGGATAAAGCAATTACAGTAGCCTTAGAGGTTCTGAATTTACTCGGAGTAAGATTGCCTAAACAGCCCAATATATTCAATTTTTCGTTGGCACTGATGCAGACAAAAATCGCTATCGGAAATAGAGCAATTCCTAGTTTAATTCATCTGCCAGCAATGACTAATCCTTTTTTTAAAGCAGCAATGCGTATTTTATCTAAAATCTCAGCCACTACCTATTCTGCTGCACCTCTCCTATTTTCGCTGATCGCGTTTAAACAAATTTGCTTATCTATTAAGTGGGGGAATACTTCTGAATCTGCTTTTGCTTATAGTTGTTATGCGTTGATTCTCTTAAGCGTGCTGGGCGAGATTGAGTTGGGCTACGAATTTGGTCAACTTGCCCTGAATTTACTCGCTTCACTCAATGATCGAGAAGTGAAGGCTAAAACTGAATTTACAGTGCATAGTTTTATAAAACATTGGGTAGAAGATATAGAAGAAACCTTAATTCCACTGAAGGAAGCTTACGCAATGGGGCTGCAAACGGGAGATTTGGAATATGCTAGTTATTCAATTTACTATTACTGCTATCATGCTTTTCTTAAGGGAAAAGAATTAGCACAACTGGAGTCAGAGATAGGGGCTTATACTCAGTTTATTTTTCCAATGGGGCAAAAAAGGATCGTTGACGGACTGGCCAATCATCATCAAGTAATACTGAAACTGCTTGACTGGTCAGTAAAACCCTCTTATTTGCTAGACAAAAGTTATGACGAGCGTATAATAATAACGAATTTTTTAGAGCAAAATGACCGCTTAGCACTTTTTTTGTGGTACTTCATTAAGTTGATGCTTTCTTTCTTTTTTTGTGAGCCAGCACAAGCAATAATTAATGCTAAAGCAGCCGAACAATTTTTTAATGCATCTACAGGCTCCCTATTTATTACTCACTTCTACTTTTATAAGTCTTTGGCGCTTCTGGCAGAGGCTAATAATGCTTCCCTATCCGAACGAAAGCGCCTTTTCCATAAGGTACATTGCCATCAAAAAAAGATGCGTAAATGGATGCATTATGCTCCGATAAATCACTCGCATAAATATTGGCTTGTAGAAGCAGAGCTTTGTCGGGTTCAAGATAAATATGAATTGGCTATGGAATATTACGATCGCGCCATCTCTTTAGCAAAAGAAAATCGATATATCCACGAAGCCGCCCTTGCCTACGAACTAGCCGCCAAGTTTAATCTGTTCAAAAGCAAAGAATTAACAGCCAAAGCCTATATGCAGGAAGCTCGCTACTGTTATCAGCTCTGGGGTGCAGTAGCGAAAGTCAAACATTTAGAGCAGCAATATCCCCACTTATTCACAGCTAGTCAAGGGGCTATTTCAAATAATAAACTAACCACAGCAGCCACAACCACTGGATCGAGGTACAGCCTCGATATCACTACAGTGATGAAAGCTTCCCAGGCAATTTCGGGCGAAATTGAGCTGGACAAATTACTGTCTAATTTAATGAAAATTTTGATTGAGAATGCAGGAGCGCAACGGGGTTACTTGATTGTACGGCGTCAGGGACAACTATGGATTGAAGTAGAAGGAACGATTGAGAGTGAACAAATCACGATCTTGCATTCTATTTCTATTGCAAATTGTCAAACTATCTCAGAATCCGTTGTTAATTATGTCGCCCGAACTCAAGAAAGCGTTGTGCTAAATAATGCGACTCAAGAGGGTCAATTTACTAACGATAGTTATATTAAAAAAATTCCGGTAAAATCAATTTTATGTGTTCCTTTAATTAATCAAGGCAAGTTAATTAGTATCGTTTATTTAGAAAATAATTTAACAACCGGAGCTTTTACCGTAGAAAGACAGGAAATCATTAATCTGTTATCTGCTCAAGCTGCAATTTCTCTAGAAAACGCTCAACTCTACAAAAATATGGCAGAACTGAATCAAGCATACGAGCGCTTTGTTCCTGGCCAATTTCTGCAATTTTTAGAAAAATCGAGTATTGTTGATGTGAAATTAGGCGATCAAGTACAGTTGGAAATGTCGGTACTATTTTCCGACATTCGCGATTTCACGACGCTTTCGGAAAGAATGACACCGGAGGACAATTTTAAGTTTATCAACTCTTACCTGAGCTGCATGGAACCAGCCATCACAGAAAATTCAGGGTTTATTGACAAATACATTGGCGATGCGATTATGGCTTTGTTTAGCGGTGAAGCTGATAATGCAGTGAAAGCAGGCATTTCCATGCTGAATCGATTAGTTGAGTATAATCAACATCGTGCTAAGTCTGGCTACGCGCTGATTCAGAATGGCATAGGTATTAACACTGGCAGCCTGATGCTTGGCACGGTAGGCGGGCAAAATCGTATGGATGGTACGGTGATTAGCGATGCCGTAAATTTAGCATCGCGCGTTGAAAGTTTGACAAAAAATTATGGAGTATCGCTACTAATTACCGAACAGACTTACTCGCGGTTGAGCAATCCGGTTGACTATGCAATTCGCACCATCGACACGGTGAGAGTTAAGGGAAAATCGCAACTGGTGACTGTTTATGAAGTTTTTGATGCCGATCTACCAGAAATAAAAGAAGGGAAGTTAGCTACGCTACCAACCTTTACAGAGGCTTTATCGCTTTACAATCAAGGTAAATTAGCAGGGGCATCGAAGTTATTTGCAGACTGTTTGCGCCAGAATCCGGGCGACGTAGTTACACAGACCTATTTTGAGCGATGCCAGAAGTAATATGCTAAGTTTTAGTTTTTACAAGTATTCAACACCGCGCACACCGACTGCTGAGTAACATAAACCGATCGCGCCGTCCCACTCTCCAAATCAAAATAGGTAGCAAACCGTTTGAGATTCCCCGCAACCATCCGATACAGATAATCCGCCGCCTCAGCCGCCACCCGAACATTCACGCTTTCGCTCTGCAAGTTCAGCACTGCCATCTCAGCACAAGACAAGTTATTTGTCAACTCTTCTGGTTTCGGTTTCAAAAGGTCAGGAGCCTGGAGCATCGGAGACGGCAACCTTGCACATCCCAGCCCCCCAAAATTATAGAACTCCGGGTCAGTTTCCAAAGAACTGCCCAGCAAAATTTGTCCGGCTGCTGCATGATTTCCGCAATCCAGATACCACACGCGGGGAATTTCAGAACGGCTGTAAAATTGGTTAAACTCAAGAACCTGGTTAATAGTCGCTCTCCCCACTGCCGTATCCACGCACCCTACCAAGATAGTCAGCTTGTCTCGGTATTCTTTATTTGGGAAAGCCGATCAAAAAACCACCTACAACTGCCCTGAACCCGCAGTGAATTCAGCAACGCTTACAAGGCAGGCTTCCAGTAAATGCAGGAGAGAGCACGACGAGCAGAATACCCAATCGATCGTCCAGGGGTTTTGAAGTCCCTCACTCATGCGTTCCACCTCATTCTGTGGCGAATAAAGATGCTTGGACTGCATTAGACCACGGGGCGCTTTTACGGTCATCAGAAATTCTGGGGAAAAACGCTGCTGCCAGAAACGCTGCCAGAAACGCTGCTGCCAGAAACGCTGCTGAACTCACGTATCTAGCAACTCTTGTAAAATCTGTTCTACTGTTACCTTCAGCGGAGGTAAATTATTTTGTACGATCGCCCAAACTAGGTTTAGCGAAACTCGGAAATATTCATCAAGTCCTCTGGGTCTGAAACCCCGCCGTTCTACGACGGCTTTACATGATATAATGGGATGAGTAATTAACTCAATCTAATGCAGACAATATCTGTTAAATGTAAGCTTCCAGTTACTGTAGAGTTACGGTGTGAAATTGACCGCACTTTGCAGGGATTTGCCGATGCTTGTAATCAGATATTGGAGGTAGCAAGAAGCGAGGATTGTTGGAATACAACAAAGCTTCACCACAAGGTTTATAAGCCTGTGCGCGAGGCTACGGGTTTGAAGGCAAACCATGTGTGTCAAGCAATTCGTCGCGTGATTGGTAACGCCAAAGCAGTTAAGCAGATCCATCGGTTCAAACCAACATCGATTAGCTTGGATGTGCGGACTTTTCAATACATTGAAGAGTTGCAAACTGTTGGCGTTACCTTGATGTGTGGTCGAGTTAAGTTCAAGTTGAGTATTGGTAACTATCAATTGGCATTGCTTAAAGGGCAATCTCCAACTGCGGCTACACTCAACAAAACGAGAAGGGGCGACTACTACATCAATATCTGTGTTTATCTGCCCACTGAATCCACTGGTAAAACCCCAAAAGTAATTGGGGTGGATTTGGGCAGGCGAGATATAGCTACCACTTCCACAGGTGAAACTTGGAGTGGCAAGCAGATTCAATCGGTTCGTGACCGTTACAGTAAGGTCAGAGCGAATATTCAAAGCAAACGCACTCGTTCGGCTCGTCGCCTGATGAGAAGGCTTTTTGGCAAAGAACATCGTTTTCAGAAGTGGTTGAATCACAATATTTCTAGGCAACTTATCAGTAGTGCAAAACAACTGGGTGCAGCGTTGGCTTTTGAGGATTTGACGGGGATTAGAGATAATCTCAACGAGAAACCTAGAAGCAAAACAGAACGCCGTAGGACTAACAATTGGGCGTTTTACCAATTGCGGTTGTTTGTGGGGTACAAGGCGAATATTGCTGGTGTATTACTTGTATTTGTTCCACCCGCCTACACAAGTCAAACCTGTTCCCGATGCGGACATATTCACCCAATCAAGGGTAAATCCTATCGGAATGGTAAGGTTTTTAAGTGTGGACATTGTGGGTTTGAACATGATGCTGATTTAAATGCTGCTTTGAATATTGCTGCTTTGGGGGCTTCGTTTGTAAGCAGTCCCGAAAGTCCGGGACTGAGTTGTCAATTGCAGGGGCAAATGCCTTTGTTTCCGATATCTCAGTTCTGTGGCTAAAGCTTCGCCCTTCTAGGGCGGAGTAAGCTTACGCACTACCAGATTTCTAAACGCTACAATTTGCGCCCAAGGCACGGACGAATATCGGCTAGTTAGCTCGGACGATAACGCATTTGTTGCTTCTCCAATAATTTGCAGGTGATGAACAATCCAAATCTGAATCAATTCTTGGTTGTCAAATTCCTGCCTGCCAAGGCTTGCATATCGTTCAATTGCAGCTATTGCATCTAATATATCTTGCAGCCGTTCCGCTTCTCGCCTCATAGTGGTACAGCTTCCTGCAAAACGCGCTCCCGAATGCGTTCTTTCAACATATCTACTGTGGCGATATCAACCTTACGATTGAGTAGTTGTTCCAAATCGAGCAATAGCCCACCTGGAAACCAAGGCGTAATTTTCTCTAAATCGTAATCCACTAACAAATCAATATCGCTTTCTTGTGTCGCTTCGCCCCGCGCTACCGAACCGAATACGCGCACATTGTAGGCTCCGTGCTTTTGGGCAATTGCTAGAATTTGCGATCGCTCGCAATACAGTAATTCTTGAATGCCTAATCCTGTTTTTTCCATCAAGCCCTCCTCAACACCTTAAAATGGTGCCCTCATCGCTATTTCTAGTCTGGCACTTTCAGAAATCCAGTAACGCCCACTCTCGCTACACAACGCCATTTGCGATCGCCACCAACACCGATTTGCGAGAAACTAAACCCAGACCAAAACCCCACAGACCCGCCATGCCCAAACTTCCCGAATGCGATCGCTGTCTCCTCTACGGCCGCAACCCACACCTCGTCTGTGCAGTCCATCCCAGAGGCCCTAACACCAATACTTGCCTTGACTTTCGAGAGAACCCCAACGCCGAACCGGAGGAACTGTGGGAACCCGAAGGGGCAAGCTACTACAACGGCGAACTCATCTTGCAACCGAGGCAGCGGTGGACACCAGAGCAACAGTTAGACCTGCTGGATACCCACCCGCTGTTTACTGGTCGGTGTCCCCACTGTGAGCTCCCGTTCCCCCAATATGAAACGCCGCCGGTGCATTGGGATTGTTCGGAGTGCGGGTGGATCGATGATTCGGTTTAAGGTGACGGCTTGCAGCGGGGCGATCGTTAGTTTTATTGGTTGCAGGGCGATGGGAATTGAGTTGGGGAAATTTGCTCTGCTGCTGTCAGTTAAGGAAGAAGGAAAAGGGTTCGCCAACAGCTCCATAATAACTGACTAATTTTTCCTAACTTACTCAGATCGTGAGCTATAACAGAATTCTGACGAGATTTTGCTAGGATTCCCTCCTTTACTCATAGGTCGAAGGTACTCAGGTCTTACAGCAAAAAGAGATTGAAGAAATAGCTAGATTTTCGAGCGGTGGTTTCTTGGACTGAAGTGAATTAAATTTAATGAGGAAACAGATCGCGTTCGGGACAATTTTGAAATTAGTAGGAATTTAAACATGATTGAAGTTCAATTTAGACAATACCACAAACACAACGGACACCGATTTAGCAATACATTCTCTTTTCAACCAAGAGATTACATATCTAAAAAACCCAAGCAGAAATGGAAACCAACAGAAGAAATAATAAAAGAAGAAAAGCGCGAGCTACAAGAAGGCGATTTATTTACCGTCTTCAGAACTATGTATCACAGCTATTATGGTTGTCAGATTAGTTTTTTTATATGTAAAGTTGGCAATACTGACAACCAAGCTATATATAGCTACCACAATGAAGACGATGAAGAGAATTTACCGGGCTGGGTCAAAGGTAAATTTGAGATAGTTTGCTGTGAGGAAAGAGCGCGTTATGCTAATCGATTAATAAAATGGTGGCAAAAAGGCGATCGTACTGTTGAATACGCGCAATTATGTGCAAAATATATCAATTTACCAATTAGGGATAAGGAAATCCCGAAAATTGAATTAGAAAAACTGAGCTTGTCTCGACCGCAACCAACTGATGCAGTGATGGGAGGCGATGCTGCATTCCAAAAATGGCTCTCAACGGCTGCGGTACTTGGTGGAAAGATACCAATGACTGATGACTGACGACTAAAACAGAAATCCTTATATAACAGGCATACTTTGGAGCAATACATTCACTATCACTTCTTGATTGAGATATTGTTTGGAATTTCGGAATTGGATGTCGATTTTCGCGAACGGTCTTTGAGTCGAGTGAAAATTGATGATGATCTTGTCAATCCGGCTCCCTTCATTCCGGCTTAATTGCCAAGAGAAAGGGGCGAGATGGTCTAGCAGTATCCTTAAATCCTCAGTTGCGAACAAACGCTCGTTCGACACCCCACTTGAGTATGCAGCCGACCAAGCCCCCAACAAACACCACAAAAGCGCATTGAGGCAGCACAGCGAACCAAACCCACTCCTGCGGCCAGGATTGCCACAAGCGAAACATGATTGCAGCGATCGTGGTTAGTAACAATATTTTGCCAACAGTTGCTTCACCGATCGTCCAACCCTCGTACATTCCCCAGCAACAGGCGATCGTCAATCGAACAAACAGCACCAAGTTCAAGAGGTTGAGAATGCTGCTGAGGATGTTCTGCAAGAAAGTGATGAAATCCATAAGGTTGATTTTTTAGACTACTTCCCCAATCTAGCAAGCTTAACAAAAGTTGTGTGGCGGTTGCTTCTCAAGTTTCCTAGTCCGCGACGGTCAGCCCTGGAGTCACAAACTCAAAAAACCAGAAGTTCGATGACTGGGTGCGTTAGTTTTTATCGTCGGTTTTCCTAGAGCCCATGTTCTTTGATTTCCCAGTTCTGGATAGCGATCGCTGGCATGAGCGTAAAATGATGGTAAGGGAAGCGTTGAGAAATTGAAACCTAACAAAATGACCGACTCACCCATCGAACAACTAGATTTGCTAGACACCGACTATACCGACATCCTAGCCAACAGCAACCTTGCACCATTTGAACTGCAAGAGGCAAACATCAATATGTTCAACGCAAATATGGTTCGACTTCAGGCCTCTGCACCCTTGATACATGGAAACTGCTGAATGGATTCAAGCCAATCAACAAACCTATTGCAGCGGTATCTTTAGAGGATTTGCAGCACTCTCAACTTAATGGCGACATTCTGACTCTCGAACAAAGCGATCGCTGTATTCTGAGAAACAAGCTATGGCAAAACCTAGGAGATATCCCGATAACTGGCAATCCATCGCATTGTTAGTCAAAACAAGCGCTCTGTGGCGCTGTACAAAGTGCAACCAACAATGCCTGCAACCCGGTACTAAAAGTGGTTTAACCAAATCTGAACGCTTGAAGGTAACTTTGACCGTACATCACCGAAATCGGATACCAGAGGACAATCGCCCGGAAAACTTAGTTGCACTTTGTACTGCTTGCCACCTTTCGTATCATAATCGCGGTCAGTCTAACGTATCACCGGGGCAGTTATCCCTGTTCCCCGATGATGCAATGGATTGGGAGATTGTCAACTGCTGAGTGCCGGTGGTAAATTAATCTGTTTTGGATGCACGAACTTGCCGATAAAACTAATGGTGCATGACGAACTGGAAAAATACTCGGAGGGTCGCAACCGAGTACCCAAAAATTAGATCGACACAAAAATTGAGGCAAATTTAGCGATGCTGGCTGGAGTCCCCGATTGCTCCCCAGTTATCAGGATGTATTTTTCGGGGCGTTATGCACCGCTTGAGAAATCTCCGATTTCAAATCCAAAATAGCTTTTACTTTGCGAACCGTATTTACTGACACGCCAGCTTTTTCAGCCGCCTGACGCAACGACAATCCCTCATTTATTGCTGCAATTGCTCGTTGCGATGAAGGTTTTTCCAAAAAATGCTCTGTCGATTCAGCATACGACGGTCTGCCAACATTTTGCCCCCAAAAAATAGCACGTTCCATGCCTTTTTTGATTGCGTTTGAGCGCCGATCTGCACGTTCTTCTTGTTCGATTATCCGCTCAATACTGCTGGGCCTTCCTGCTAGGATATCTACCTCAATTTCCGATAATTCCTTTTCTTTCATCCGTCGCAAATCGCGCAAGGCAGCAGTGGCATTTTTCGGATTATGAAACTTGTAATACTCAGTTAAGCTGCCGACAGTGAAATTATCACCAGCATATCTATGCTTAAAATATTTTTCTACGTTCCCTCGGTGCGCCCAAATTCCCAACACCTTAACTGTAAAATGTTGAAAATATTTCGCTAGCTCGTTTTTGATTTCAGCTACTCGCTCTTCTATTTCTCGGCCTGTCACGCCGATTTTGTAAATGGTTTCTCCACCAGCGTCAATTTGAAGGTAGTAGAGAGTATTTAATAAAATTTTCTTGAATCCGGCTCGATATATTTGCAGGTCTGAAAGGCATTCGTGAAGGTTGGATTCCCGCTCTTGATAAGCAATTTCAGCATTTTCTTCTAGCTGCTGATGCTTTTCCAATAATAGTGGCTCTTGCACTTGGTTAAACAGCATCAAAGATAATGCACCAACAGGTATTTTCCCTAACTTGGTAAATTGATATTTTCCTAAGAGGCGGTATTCGTTTTCCTCTAACAAATTTTCTTCAATAAAAATTGGATCGACTTCTCTGTTGGGGATACCTTTATTCTTAGATCCATACCGATTCCAAATGGTTTTGAGTTGTTGGAGCTCTTTGCCCGTCAGCCATATATTGAAGTCATCGTACAAAGGTAATGTCGGGATGAGGCGATCGCTACGCTCTGCTACTTCACGGCAGCTTTCATTAGTATGCGCGAAGTGGTGTTCCTTACGCTGCCCCTTTTTCGCGGCCAACTCACCGCCGCAGTACGGACACCTTAACTGAGTCTTGCCGCGGGGCACGTCTTCGATCGACACTAAGGTTTTATCTGGAGCGACGCCGTACCTGAGCCACATTGGGGAGCATCCTTTTTTTGATACGCGCTGGTCGGTGGGTTCGATCGCGACGATAATGCTTGGGAGTTATGTTGACTGTATCAAAAAAAGGATAAACAGTAAACCCGTCCCGGCGGGGGATTAGGAAGAGTCGCGCCGGGACGGCGGGGCCTTCCTGAATTTGCTCTGGAGCATCCACAGCCGGGTCAAGCTCGCGATATTTTTTCCAGTTGGAGCAATAGAAATGTTGACCGAACCGGGTGATGGCAAGGTCATACTCTCCCCTTACTAACTCCAATTGCTCGACGATCTTAAACTTTTTCAAAGCCGGCAGTTGGCTCTGTATCCCAAAGAGCGCGGTGCAATTGACTTGTGGATTAGCGATCTGGAATCGGTACGGGACAATTCATCTCATCCGAATCCGCTGCCATCTTCTTAATTAACTCAAAAGCAGCCGTGCAATCTCCTAATGCTCTGTGGTTGCCACTAGGCAGGGGGAAATATCGATAATCTTTGTGATAATAGCTCCAGTTTCCGGCCCATTGCGCTACCCATTCCATGAGACATTCAGAGCGCTTGGATAATTGCAGTACGGGTAGATTGTGAAGCCTGCAACAATAAGCCAATATTTTAATATCGAATTCGGCATTGTATATCAAAATCCGTTTATCTTTAAGGACTTCAACAATGCGGGGATAGACTGTGGGAAAACTTGGAGCAGTCGCTACCATTTCATCGGTTATCCCGTGAATCTCTGTTACTTCTGCGGGGATGGGAATTGAGGGTTTGATGAGGGTATCGAGTAAGGTTTCTTTAGTGCGATCGATAATTGCTATCTCTACAATCTCAGCATCGTATAAGTCCGTCGTTTCAGTATCCAGAATCACCCAATCATCCTGGCTTAATTGCTCCCTTGCCCACAGCACAGCCCTTACCCTATCTCTTTCTATAAAACCTACTTCCCGATACCATTCTTGATAATCACGCTTGATTTGAGCTTTGAGACGGTTGGCAGCCAGGGTTTCTAACTGCTTGGGAGATGGCTTTCTTTTGGGTCGGCAGCATTCAGGATTGTGGATATCGTAGAGGAGTACGTCGTATTTTCGGGTTGGGATAACGCCTGAAGGTTTCAGAGGCGATAAACCCAGTTCACCCAGTTGCTTTTTAGTTTTCAGGTGCGGTGGTGGTTCGTTAGATTCACCCCACCAACTATATTTGGTTAGTTCCATGTTTGACAGCTCGATATCAAAAGAACATATTCAAAATATAGCTCGATTTACGGTATTGTAAAGCCTACGCCACCTGCTTTTATAACGAGGATAATCAAAATAGGAAATCCCCAGATTGGGGGATGGTCGCCCACTGCAAAACTAAACGACAATCTAATTATTTTATCAAACAAGCGTTACTGTCTGCACATTAAAATAACTAATTCCGCTTCACCATTCCTCTTACTTCGGCTCTCTTTTTAGAAAACTAACTGTTTATAATATCATGTCGCACCAAGGTTTAAGGTTCACCGCTCTTACCTGTCACCTGATAAATTACTTTTGTTTCGTTAACTATTGAGCTGTTCTATTCTCAGTTAGGTGCAATAAATCAATCAGTTCAAAGTATTAAAATACTGTAGAATTTGGTTTAAAAGTTTGAATAACTTTCAGGTTAGCGCTCTAAAAAAGATGAAAAGGCGTATCTATTGACCGCCTTATAACATCTTTTAAGCATTACCTCAGCTTCAATCTAGGTGTTGGTCAATTAGGGTAATCAGTTGAGCGATCGCCTTCTGTTCTTCTAGAAGTAGTTCCTTGAGCTGGCGCATTTGTTCCTGGTTAGGCGGACGGTGTACCAAATCATCAACGAAGTCAAGCAAAGGTGACTTTCTAAAAACTCTACTCAAAGCAGCTTCATCTCGCAAACGCTTGGTTCGCTCCAGTTTGGAACGTTGCAATCGGTTTTTAGCTTGACGGCGTGCGATAAGCCCCTCAAGTCTTTGACATACGTTCCCAGTCCTCTTCATCTCCATACATCTCTTTTATTTCTTGTTTTAACTCGGTTATCTGTTCGCTAAGACTTGCCACCTGGTCTTCAATAACGTCTGTTTTATCTTCCTGGATTTCCAGAGAAATCTCTACAGATTCAACGTATTCTGTTAACTTTTGTATGGCATCTGGTTGGGGCTTGTCACCGTTAGGCGTATCGCCGTTTAGTCCGTTGCCGTTGGTCATAGCATACCTCACTGATGTCTTGATAGAAGAAACTGGCGATCGCTTTTGATACAACAGATTAAACTATCGCCAGCGCCGCCGAAGAAGTTGTTACAAAATTGTTACCAAGTTGTTACCAAATTTCATGCCAATTAGTTAATTGGACTCAATGGGATTCGCTTAGTAACAATGCTCATAAATTCACCCTCACTTGGAGCAGGCATAAGCAAACTCCACTCGCTGATTTGAGCGAACTGTAGCCCGTAAAGCCAGCGAATCGTGTAAGCAACCCCGTAACTCGATCCAAAAACCATCACCCTTATCCGTTCGCAGCCATCAGATTGAGCTGGCAAACTGTTTATACCAGGAATGACCGACGGTAAAGTATCGTCTGGACTAGGCACAAAATCCAGATTTTGCAAATAAAACAATTGCGGCGTGAAGCTTGGTGTCGTTTTCGACCCAATACCAAAGTTTGTAATCATAATTGAAGCCTTTTACTCGTTTGAGGGGATTAGTCGCATGGGAGATGTTCCAGATATTCTTTCTTGGCGTGATTAGTTCTAGGTTGCATCATTGTTCAATAAAAAAACTCAACCCATTCACCGGAATCAAAGAGAAATTTGAGACGACATTTTCTATCAACTCAAGAATTAATCGTTCCTTTCGTCACCCGGTGTAGGTGCTGTCGGTGCGTTGGAGTTGCTAGCTATTCGCCAGCACAGTGCGCTTGCTAGTTGGTTTTGTTCGGCACGATCGAGAACTCGCACTGTCGGGAACCAAGCCTGCAAGTGGGATAAGTCGTTGTTGACGCTACCGGAATATGCTTGAAACGGGTCGGCTTCCAAACTGACGAAGGTTCGGACAGCGTAAAGCTCATCCAAGTTGAGTCCGTCCAAGCGATTAATCAAGGATTCGAGGGAATATTTTCGGGGCGTTGTGTGTCCCGTAATCGCTTGCTCCTCCAGTTCCCACCAACTCATCACGTTGGCTCTTTCGATGGCACAAAAAATCTCTGATTTGCGGACGCACACATAAATCGGTTGTCCGTCTTCCTTGAGCAAATTGTCTTGGTCATCCAACAGACAACCGGTGACGGTTTCAGAGTGAACGTTGGTCACTTCCATGCGTCCCATTGCGGTGGTGACGCGGGGATTGGGTATTTCTACAAAGCTTGGTCGGGCGGATTGCGATGGCTGCCCGTAATCTGCGAACATAAGGTTGCTCCTTGGTAGCTGGTGTTATCAGCGAATGGGAGAAGTCCTGGGAAAAGTGTTTGCACCACTGCACCAGGGCGTCATTCCAACACTAAAACCTGCGTTGTGGTCAGTCAAGGATTTTACCGTATACTATCTGGTATTACTTTCCGGTGAATTACTAATGGGATTGTTTGAGCCGCTCGGCAATGATGCTGGAGAGTTCGGGATTATTGCCCGCCGCGTCGAGGATGGAACGGAGAGAATTGGCATAAGCTAGCGTTCTTTCGTACTGTTCGGGCATTTTCTCGAAATCGATGCCGCTTCCCCATTTACTCGAAATAGTCTCTGTTTGCACCGCCAGGATGCGGCTCAACAAGCGAACGCACTCGGCTCTATAGCCCCTCGTAGCTTCCATCTGGGCATCGGCATCAAACCACTGCCTACAAAACTCTCGTGCTTTCACAGGTTTTACAAATTTATCTATAGAACGTCTTTTTAGTGCAAACATAAACTACCTCGTTTACCATATATATTATGGTATCTTATAGAGATCGAATCGCTTGAGTTTACACGATAATATCATGTAACGAATGCTGAAAACTCGGTAGTAGTGTTGTTGACAAAGCCCGCAACAGCACAGAAAGTCCGCGACAAGCAGCAAGCGGAGCGGTAAAGGTCTAACACAGGAGAAAATATGACCGAATCAGTTAGAGCCACCCGCGCCTCGGTACAAATAGGTTCTCTCACAGTCGATGGGTTCATGTTGCCAGATGGCTCCTATCGGATGTCTCTGACTCAGACAGCGGGAAGTGTGGGAAAACCAGCTCGAAGCACTTTCGATTTTTTACGCATTACATTTTTGCACTCGAATCGATCTAAAGCTTTGCTGGGAGAGACATATACGGATTACACCCCGGAGCGGAGGAGTCCGGTTTCGTGGCGATCGCAGTTCAAAACCAACAAGTCAGAGGAAACAGCAACATGAGCCAAACCCAAACAATCCCGCTCGGCAAAACCTACCCAGAGTTAGACATTTACTGATAACTCTACCGAGCGTGCAGACTCAGCTATTTCGGTAGCTACGATTTTTGAGTCATAACACCAACAAATGAACGCCAGTTTGTTGCTCTGTTGATTGTCATTAAGCCACGGATTAACGGTTTATAAATCCGCGTGTGGCAGTCACTCGCAAGCTCTTAAATCATTGTCGAGGCAAACATTACTGAGCAATCAGGCTGACAGAATATGTCAAACTACGTCTTTCTAATTGACAGCAACCAAACACCGCTAAATCCAGTACATCCAAAACAAGCTAGAAAGTTGTTGGATGCAGGCACCGCAGCAGTGTTTCGGCGATATCCGTTCACTTTAATACTCAAACGAGTTATTGACAATCCCAACGTTTATCCTCTGACACTTAAAATTGACCCAGGCTCAAAGTTTACTGGTATTGCGCTAGTAACCAACCAAGGGAATGTCATTTGGGGGATGGAATTGCAACATAGAGGTCAACAAATCAAAAACGCGCTCTTAGCACGTAAAGCAGTGCGTAGAGGACGGAGGAATCGCAATACTCGTTATCGCCAAGCTCGATTCCTGAACCGCAAGCGTCCAAATGGTTGGTTAGCACCATCTTTGAAGCATCGCGTCTTGACAACCCAAACCTGGGTCAAACGAATTCAAAAGTTTGCTTCAATTAGTTCAATTGTTCAAGAACTGGTTAAGTTCGACACCCAGGCAGTCCAGAATCCAGAAATCTCTGGGATTGAATACCGTGCCGGAACTTTGAAAGGTTACGAATGTCGCGAATACTTATTGGAGAAATGGAATCGTCAATGCGCTTACTGTGGTGTCAAGGATGTTCCGCTTGAAATTGAACATATCGAACCAAAGTCCAAAGGTGGTTCAGACCGTATATCCAATCTGTGCTTGGCTTGTCACAAGTGCAATCAATGCAAGGGAAATAAAGATATCAAAGACTTTCTAAAAGGTAAGTCAGAGCTGTTGAACCGCGTTTTGAAACAAGCCAAAACTCCCTTAAAGGATGCGGCATCAGTTAACTCAACTCGGTGGGCATTGTTCAATACTTTGAAGTCTTTTGGATTACCTGTTAGCACTGGAACAGGCGGTCAAACAAAGTTCAATCGGATGCGATTTGACTTACCAAAATCTCATTGGATTGATGCTGCCTGCGTCGGCTCCGTTGAAACTATAAAACTTGTTACTACCAAGATTATCAAAGTAAAAGCAACAGGTTTTGGTGGTCGGCAGCGATGTCAAACAAACAAGTTTGGCTATCCGCAAAAACATCGCCCGTTGCGTCCAATTCTGGGATTCTGTACGGGCGATATAGTTCGCGCTGATGTTCCAAAAGGCAAGTACAAAGGTACTTTTACCGCACGAGTCTGCCCAATGTCACATGGTTACGGAGAATTGGTTATTGACAAAAAACGGAGGTCTATCAAGTTGGACTACTTAACATCCATTCATCAAAAGGACGGATACGACTACCCTTAATACCTACCCAAACAGTAAGTAATATACACATATGTCTAACAATTATGTTACAGTTTCTTACCCCCAAACAATCACGTTTGATGAGTTCGCAGCCTGGTATCCAGAGAACTCTATTCGCCGCTACGAACTGCACAATGGAGTAATTGTTGAAATGCCTTTAGGAACTGGCCGCCATTCCGGTGTTACAGGTTTTATCAGCTTAAAAGTAGGAGTTGAAATTGACCAACGCGAATTACCCTACTCCATCCCCGGTGACTGCCTGCTTAAACCCACTCGCGATGAGGCTGGTTATCAGCCCGATGTAATTGTCCTAGAGCAAGCATCTCTGGCAAACGAACCGCGCTGGGATAGGGAGTCCATCCATCATCACGATGGGTTCTTCGGTGCGGCTGGCTGTAGAGGTAGTCAGTACGAATTGGCGGGATGATTATCATTTCAAATTTGCCGACTATGAAGAAATGGGCATCCCCGAATACTGGATTGTGGACTATCTCGGTTTGGGCGGCCGCAAGTTCATCGGCACTCCCAAACAACCCACGCTCACGGTTTGCCAGTTGGTTGACGGCGAGTATCAAATCAGCCTGTTTCGGGGAGATGACCGAGTTGAGTCGCTGGCTTTCCCAGAGTTGAACTTGACTGCCGAGTTGATTTTTAGAGCCGGTCTGCCCTTAACCGAGCCGAGCTAGAAGGATTGGGGGGCGATCGGGCAAATAGGTTCCCTTACAGTCGATGGGTTCATGGTGCCAGACGGCTCGTATCGGACGCAGCCAAACCCAAGTCGCCGAAGCAGCGGACTCTCAAACGGCGCAACGTGTCCGATTTTTTACGCTCAAACGCCGGCGAAAGCTTGCTGGGTGAAGGTTACATGAGTACGATTTTTGAGCGCAAAGAAATCGAAATCGAGTCTGAACCCGGTAGTCGGGAGCAAAGTCGGTTTCTGTCCGTCCCTCCAGAAATTGCCAGCGCTTACTCGCTGTGGCAAGCTCACCGGGGGAACAAAGCTGCTTTAACTATGAGCATGGGACTGATTACCGAATCTCTCGAACGGCGGTTTGACGAAGCTTTCGGCATTACCCGCACGCTTGGCTGAACGAAACGAATTGCTCAGCGATCGCGTCCGGCGGCTCGAACAGGATATCAGAGAGGCGTTTTGGGTTGAGGACGAGATTAGGATAGAGCATGACCACTACCAGTGGCTACTTCGAGAGTACGGCATCGATCCTTGGAGAATCCCGAGGGCACAGGATGAACAAGGCTAAGAAAGCGATCGCCAAAATTGGAATTTTTCGATTCCCAAATTCCTTGCCAGTCACCAATCTAAGCAACCGTTGCAGTTTAAAATTTGGGAGGTGTCTATAAAATCATGGAATTAGGGCTTTTCAAAACAACAGAAAAGCCCGCAGCGACCAGACCAGACCAAAAAAAAAGAGTCCGCTATCTGTTAGAAGAGACGGACCAACAAAAAATAAAATTCTTAAGCCAATCATAGTCTAAATCTGCGATTACCGCAAAATTTGCACTCTCAGTAAATCTCACGGTAGTGAAAGCAGGGTCGTCTCTTCTACATTTAGCGGGTTTTTGTAAAAAAAACCAGTTAGCACCGCTATGAGTAGCGAGAGAGGCATTTTATGAATGTTGTACAGCAAATTGAATCTACCGCTTATCTTTCCCCCAAACACAAAAGCCACATTGAGAGCCGGGGACTTTTAAACAGTTGGAGTTACGCCAACTGCCGAACCGTATCTGCGGAGGAGGCATCATTTTACTTGGGTTATACCGCGAAGTCTGGCGGCATCCTATTTGTGGGCAACACCACACAATTCCAATTCAGACCGGACAAGCCTTGGAAATCAGAAAGCTGCAAGAAAGCGCCCAAATATCGGACGCCCGTTGGTGAATACGACGCATTCTTGCCCCAGCACCCCACCGACAAAAACTACTGGGATACCGAAAATCTCAAGCAGCACTGCTACCGCATCAACGACCATCCGTGCATTGTCCTCACCGAAGGCCCGTTCAAAGGAATCGCCGGGTGCGCTAACGGCATCCCAACTATTGCACTGCTGGGCGTTTCAATGGGTCTTACCTCTAAAAAAGGAGACATTCAAGGCAAGCGCTACTTGGTCGAAACTTTAGAAAAGTACGCCCGTGCCGGCTTCGGGTTTATCTTTGCCTTCGATGCCGACGCCGCCACCAACCCAAACGTCAACTGGGAACAGCGGAAACTCGGCAGCCAACTTCTAAAATTCAGCGTCCCGGTCTACAGTATTACAGGAGTTTGGGACGTTGGGACTGAGGGAGAAACCAAAGGAATGGATGATTTCATTCAGAAAAAAGGAATAGAAGAGTTCAGGCGGATGCTGGTAAAGTCGGTCAGCTTTGAGGATTGGGAATCAAAAACTACTGACGGCGATGGCCCCGACTTAAAACAAGAATTCAACCAACAAGCGCTAGAGTTCCTGTTTGGCGATAAACCTTGGATATGTGCCGACAACAAACTCTACTTCTGGACTGGAACCCACTACGAATACTCGCCCGACTCCGAGCAGCGCCCGCGCATTGCCTCCTATTGCAACAGCTTCTCGGTCTTCAAAGAAAGGAAAGGGCTAACATTCCCATTCGCTAATCCAGCCTCAGCTAAACAGGTACTGGAATGGGCAAAGATGCGGCTAGAGGTCAACTCTGACTCGTTCAATCCCCCCGGCTTGAACTGCACTAACGGTGTCTTGCAACTGCACTGGGAGGCTGCTGCTGTAAGACTAGCCCCGACGCCTAGATGGGAACTGGTAGACCATACCCCTGACTTTCGCTATACCTACAAGCCAATCGCCACCTACAACCCAGAGGCTCCTACCGAGGATTGCGATCGACTGATGGAAGTTCTCAGCGCCCCGCAGCGAGACATTTTCCTCAAAACTATCGCCGCCAGTCTAGACCTAGAAACAGTCCGCAAATACAAAGGCCGCATGGTACGAGCGCTGCTCCTCAAAGGCTACGGCTCCAACGGGAAAGATACGCTCAGGGAGATTGTCAGCTTGATGTACGGACGGATTGGCATGACTGCTGCCACGCTTTCTGACTTTGCATCCTACGATGAGGGTCGGAAGTTCCCCTTAGCCCGTACTGCCAACAGTCGAGTCAACTGGGCCTCCGAAAATGCCCAAACAGCGCGACTAGACAAGATTCAAAGCCTCAAAGCCTTTATTACTGGCGATACGCTGTCTCGCGAAGGCAAAGGAAAAGACGAAGAAGACTTTACCCCTAAAGCGATCGCTGTCTTTAACTGCAACGACACGCCCAATATGCAGGGAAGCTTGGAAGCCATCAAGTCTCGGTACGGGGTTTTGAGCTTTGACAAGACATTCAAAATCAAAGCTGACCCAACGCGGGGGGAGATTGAAGCCGACCCGCGATTCAAATATGACCCCGACTTTCTGAAAGCAGAAGTGTTGCCAGCTTTCTTAAACAAAGTCCTTGATGCTTTGGTAGCGCTGATGTCTGATGGCATCGACTACGCAGCAACCGAGGCTGCTATGGCGGCGATTCAGGCAGAGAATTCTCACCTGTTCCAGTTCTCGCAGGACACCGGACTTAACTACTCACCCGACGACACCCTTACCGCTAGCGATATCTGGACACAGCTAGAGACGTGGTATCAAGACAACGGAACGCTGGTATACGAAACTACGAGCAGCGACAAAGTTAAAGCAGTGTGGCTTGACCAACCACGTAGGGGCGACAGCAACGTCAAAGGAATCAATCAAGCACTCGCTAGAATTCAACAACTATTCCCAAAAGCAACCCGTACCACGCTATACAACGCCACCTCAAAACGGTCTGTCGCCGCACTGTCGGGCATCGGATTTAACGATACCCGCACCAGTTCCGCACCAGTTCCGCACTACTACCCGCACCAAGAAACCCTTACAAATCAAGACCTCCGCACCACCCGCACCAGTTTTTCTGATTCTGAGCAAAATCAAAAAAAATTAGAAGAGGATGTTGGTTTGGAGACTGATAATCACAATGTATGTCTCGAAAATTTCACCGCAAAAACAGTAAAACCTGTTGAAAGTGGTGCGGGTGGTGCGGAAGCCTCAGAAATCAAGGATTCTACCTGCTCCATTGGTGCGGGAACTGGTGCGGGTGAGGTCGAAACTGGTGCGGGTGAGGTGGAAGTGCCGATCGCAGCGAGGGTGAATTGGTTCATAGGCGATCGAGTGAAAGTTTCTGCCCAGTATCCCGGTGCCCAGGAGTACAGAGGCGAGGGAGCCACCGTAGTTGAGGTGTGGAGCGATGGGCTGTGTCGAATTGAGCTTGACCGCGAAGTGGTAATTCTTGGTCAATCAAAAAAACAACTCAACCTTGACGGGCGTTATTTAGTTTCATAATCCGCTGCTGAATCAAATCTCAACCAAAACGAACTAGAACTGGTCGAGCGTGCACTCCAAGCAATCGCGGACAATGACCCCGCAGCAGCCAATGATGTCTATTGCCAAGTGCATGAATTGGGAGTTAAGGAAGCGATTAAAGCGAGGCTGACAGACGATGAAAATGAGGATTTCAGACGGCTAGTTAAACTTTGGAAGAAAAGCAAAACTCAACCTTAACCTAAGACCAAGATATCTGTCGGAGTTGGGTGTATATCCGCAATATTGGTTTTCCCCGCCTCGCCTTAGCACTGTTAAGCCCTGGGTCAGGATATGCCGATATCCTGACCCAATAGTTGGAGAAGGGGCAAATCTGGCTCAATTTCTGAACCTTGAATTTTCCGCAGGTTGCAGAAGAGCATTAAAATTATTCGTCTACCCTCATACATGAGTTACATATTGCTGTATGTAACTTATATGTAACTATGCGAACTTATCCTCAACAAACCGCTAGCCAGTCTCAATAGACTTCTTAAACTCTCTGAAGGCTTCTGTAGCCTGAATTAGCTGCTTACCGTTTGCTTAAGTCCCGTTAATAGAGTATAAATTTATGGACACAAGAAAAAAAAATCCCAAATGGGAATTTGGAAGGGCTCCAATTTCAGTAACAATGCAAGGGCGCTACAACTATACCGTGCAGTCAATGATAGATTTTCTTGAGGGAAACGCGACTATAGAAGAGATCGAGCCGGACAAAATCAGCGAGCTTAAGGGAATGTTCAATCGCTGTTTGCGTAAAGATCAGTGGGATTGGCTTAGTGTATTTGCTCGCTTCGGTTCACCAAAGAGGGAAAGTTTAACACCTCTTATTCCATTACTTATTGATTTACGACGAAGCGTAATTTCAGGAGAAACACAAATAGTCGGGAGTATCAGTCAAAGACTCCTTCAATTGGATTTGTTGAGGTTATTACGGACATTTCAAGATGCTTCATATTCACAGTCTAATAATACAGAGAGCCTGACGCGAGAGGAAGCAACTCGACGAATTGGCGAAGCAGCCGAGGAAAAATTGACGGAACTGGATTTATCGGGGCTGAGCCTGAAAGAATTGCCACCGGAAATTGTCAAGTGTACGCACCTGACACGACTTGATCTCAGTGACAATAGAATTACTTCCATCCCAGATGCGCTCGGGCAACTGTTGAACCTAACACAGCTTCAGCTCGGTTACAATAAAATTACCTCCATCCCAGATGCGCTCGGGCAAATGTCGAGTTTGACAGGGCTTTTTCTTGGTGACAATCAAATTACCACTATCCCAGAAGTGATCGGGAAATTGTCGAATCTGAAAGAGCTTGGCCTCCCTAATAATCAGATTGCTGAAATCCCGAAGGCGATTCGCAGCATGAAGAATTTGGAACACTTAGATTTGCGAGGTAATCCGATGCCGATTCCTCCACAAATTCTGGGGTACGGTCAAGACTTGGAAGGTTGTGGTGATTTGCGAACCATTCTTGACTTTTATTTCCACACCCGCAATCCAGTGCTACCTGAGCTAGATGCTGAGCGCCAGAAAATTGAACATGAGGGATACTTTGACGCCGAAACTCTTCAAGATGCCAGACGACGGATAACTGCTTCTATTGTGCAGCGACAGGGACAGGCTGGATTTCGGCGTAAGTTGTTAATTGCTTACGGTGGTCGATGTCCAATAACTGATTGTGATGTAGAGTCAGCTATCGAAGCAGCCCATATAATTCCATATCAAGGTACTCAAACCAATCATTTAACCAATGGTTTACCGCTCAGAGCCGACATACACACTCTCTTCGATTTGCATCTACTATCAATTCGACCAGATACCAAGGAAATTGTGATTGCCCCTGAACTTGTCGGCACCTGTTACCAAGATTTGGCTGATCGGAAACTGACTTTACCACAGGATCAAAAAACAGCACCAAATCAAAACACTCTCAGCAAACATTATGAAACTTTTCTCACCAAATACAAAAGTGGTTAGCTACAACGGTTATAAATCCTAGGTAAGGAAAATTGAGTTTCCCTGCCTATCCGTTTATAAAAATAGTTTTTTTTCCTCAGTTTTTCCTCAAAGCAGCACTGGTCCGTTTATGGAAATGGTATTAACTGCACACCGACTAATTGTGTCTTACGTCTATGTCTTACGTTTTCTCATTCCGTAAGGCAACTGAGCCACACCACTTTCAAGCCCTAGGCGGGAAAATTGGATATCCCCGCCTAGAACGTGTTATTTATTGTTGGTTTCCTCATTTATTGGATGCGGGGATGTACAACCGCCCAATGTTGGGTAGGTTACAAGTACACCTTTAGTTAGCCCGTCGCGCACAGCTTGCCTGCGTGCCATACTCAACGAATTATGAAACAAACTCTATGGACAGCGTGTCTATTGTGCTTGGCAGTCTCCTCAAATATGCAAACTCCAACGCCAGCCCCAACATCACCTATCGCACAAACTCGCTTTATTTCTCGCCATGACCCAAATCGCAACGCGGAGAAACTGGCTGTTCCTTCGCAATCACATCCACTTGCTGGTTTCTGGAAAAGTGGCGATTGCTCAGATGACTTTGGGTTAGCAATTGCTCCTGCAGGGGAAGGTCTCTACTCAATTTCGTTTTGTGGTTCTGGGGGGTGCTTTGTGCCAGGTACTTATCGGCCCAATAGTCCCCTAGTCGGCGACCGAAGTTATCGTATAGTTAACAACAATACAATTGATGTTGAGGGGCGTGACGGCTTCACTCGCTACATTCGCTGTCCATTAAGCCAGCCAGTTGCAGCAGCCGTGCCTGTTGGTAAAGTCGTACAAGCAGCACAAGTTAACAGTAATGAATCTGCTAAAAAAGTATTTGAAGAGGCAGAGAAACTTTACCAACAAGGAACAGCGGACTCAAAAAAAAGTGCGATCGTCAAGTTGGAAGAAGCATTAAAGCTGTATCAAGAAGTGGGAAATCGCAGCGGGGAAGCTGTCACCCTCACCAGCATCGGCAATATCTACTCAGCATTGGGAGAACAACAGAAAGCGCTAGAGTATTACAGCCAGTCGCTTCCCCTGTTTCGGGCAACCAGCAATCGCAGCGAGGAAGCTACCACTCTCAACAGCATCGGCAGCATCTACGTTAATTTCGGAGAAAAACAGAAAGCGCTAGAGTATTTTAGCCAATCACTTCCCCTGAGACGGGCACTAGGCGATCGCCGTGGGGAAGGTTACACCCTCAACAACATCGGCTTAATGTACTCAGCATTGGGAGAACAACAGAAGGCGCTAGAGTATTACAGCCAGTCCCTGCCCCTGAGTCGGGCAACCAGCAATCGCAGCGGGGAAGCCCTCACCCTCAACAACATCGGCGCTGTCTACTTTGAATTGGGAGAAAAACAGAAGGCGCTAGAGTATTACAGCCAGTCGCTGCCCCTGAGTCGGGCAGTAGGCGATCGCAGCGGGGAAGCTACCACCCTCAACAACATCGGCAGTGTCTACTCACTATTGGGAGAACAACAGAAAGCGCTAGAGTATTACAGCCAGTCGCTGCCCCTGAGTCGGGCAGTAGGCGATCGCCGTGGGGAAGCTAGCACCCTTTACAGCATAGCGTCTGTCAAACGTGACCAAAACAATCTCTCCGAAGCCCTCACCGACATTGAATCCTCTCTCAAAATCATCGAAAGCCTCCGCCTCAAAATAACCAGCCCAGAACTCCGCACCTCATACTTTGCCACAGTCCAAGACTACTACGAATTCTACATCGATTTGTTAATGCAACTGCATAAAACTAATCCTAAATCCGGTTATGACACCAAAGCCTTAGAAGCCAGCGAACGTTCGAGAGCCCGCAGCCTCCTCGACCTTCTCCAAGAAAGTAACGCCAACATTCGCGAAGGCATTTCCGCCGACTTACTGCAACAAGAAAAGAGCGTGCAACAGCAACTCAATGCCATTGAAAAGCAGCGCATCGAAACAATCAGCACCCCCAACCCCAATCAAACTAAAATCGCTGAAATCGACAAACAGCGCCTCGTACTTTTGGAACAATATGAGCAACTCCAAACAAAGATTCGTACTGCCAGCCCCCGCTACGCTGCCCTCACTCAACCCCAACCTTTAACACTGCCAGAAATTCAGAAACAAATTCTCGATGAAAACACTATTTTATTGCAGTATTCCCTCGGCAAAGACCGCAGTTATTTGTGGGTTGTGACATCAACAGGACTAACTAGCTATGAATTGCCAAAACAGGTTGACATTGAAACAGCAGCCCGCAATTTCCGAGACGCAGTAACTAGCCCAATTCAGAGAAATATTCCCCTACAAGTTGCCCAAGCAAGTGCAAATCTGGCTCAAGTAATTTTACAACCCGCAGCAGCCCAATTAGGCAATAAACGCTTATTAATTGTTCCCGATGGCGTGCTGCACTATACCCCTTTTCAAGCTTTAATTATTTCCCCTACCGTCGGACAAAATACCAATGTTCCCTTAATTATCGAACATGAAATTATTACTCTGCCTTCTGCCTCAACTCTCGCCATTCTCCGGCAAAATTACGGAGATAGAAAACCACCAAGCCAAACTTTAGCAATTTTAGCCGATCCGGTTTTCAGTCCCGATGATGATAGACTCAAAGGAAAACTTACCCCGGAAACTACCGAAAAGCTAGCATTAAATAATATCGGTTTAAGTCGATCGCTTCGTGCTTCTAATCGGCAATGGCCGCCCGAACGCCTACCATTTACCCGCCAAGAAGCCCAAACAATATCCAGCTTATTCCCCTCAGCTTCTAGCCGTCAAATATTTGATTTTGATGCCAGCCGTACTACTGCTACCGATGGAAATTTAGCCAATTATCAAATCGTTCACTTTGCCACCCACGGCCTTGCCAACAGCCAAAATCCCGAACTGTCAGGAATTCTGATGTCGATGGTAGATGACAAGGGCAATCTTGTCAATGGTTTTTTGCGCCTCACGGATATTTTCAACTTGAAACTGGCGGCAAATTTAGTGGTTTTAAGTGCTTGCCAGTCGGGCATGGGACAGAATGTTAAAGGCGAAGGAATGGTGGGATTGACGAGGGGTTTTATGTATGCGGGGGCGCAGCGGGTGGCGGTGAGTTTGTGGAGTGTAGATGATGAAGGAACTGCTGTGTTAATGCAAAAATTTTATCATAAAATGCTTCAACAAAAGTTAACACCTTCGGCAGCTTTGAGAGCAGCACAGATCGAAATGATGCAGCAAGAAAAATGGAAATCTCCCTATTATTGGGCTGCTTTTACCCTTCAGGGAGAGTGGAAATAATATAGCGGACATAATATTATTTCTTTCTGCCTTAACACTAAGCGGGCTATTGACTAAAATTGAAAAAAATACAAAAGGGGTGGCTGTGTTCGATTGTACTCAATGGGTTTTGGCTGATATGTCGAGTGCACTTTTGGTTCATCTAAGTCAGCCAGTGGCAGCAGCCCTGTCCGTTAGCAAAACCATACAAACACCACAACCTAATAGCAACGAGGCTGCCCACAAAGTTTTCAAAGAAGGAATACAACTATATTGGCAAGAAACGGTGGAATCTTGAAGAGGCGCGATCGCAAGTTTGAACAAGCATTTATGAAAGGCTGATAGAGCTGTAACAGTTTTCAGCTTTAAAAGGGGAAATTTGATATCCTTATCCTGACGGAGCCGTCGCACTTCCAAGCCCTAGGTAGGGAAAATTGAGTATCCCCGCCTATAACAAGGTTTTAAAACGATAGTTTCTTGATAAAGTTATGTTGAGGAATGTTTACGATTTAAGTAGCCTTTATTTACATCTTTTATTCTGGGGTCTTCCTGCATTATTTATAATCTCGGCAATCTCAGCAGCACAAGCTTTTAAACGCTCCTTCTGTTCAGAGGTCATAGCCACTCCTCCTACAAATGCAGTTCACCCTTCTGTTGACGCTTTACCTATTATCCTCTCTGGATAGCACTTTTACAAAACCGGGATTCTCCCGATTGCAGCACGTAAAACTGCTAAGAATTGTAACAAAAGTAATAGTATAGCCGAAGCTGGTTTACCCTATATAAGAATTGAACTAATTTAACAAAAACAAGAGTCAAGTATATTATGGAGCTAAAGGTAACAACTTTAAAGGAAAGGGAAATCTATTGCGTTAATCCTGAAGAAGTTCCAATTGTATATAATCAAGTTGAGCAATATTTTAAATATGATGTCCATTTAGAGGAGAACTCTATCGTATTTGATGTGGGAGCAAATATTGGGCTGTTCTCATTTTGGATTACACAACATTACAGTGGTATTCATATCTATGCTTTTGAACCAATACCACTTCTTTATGAGGCTTTGAATAAGAATTTTCAGCATATAAATGCAGAACATTTAAAGGCATTTCCATTTGGATTAGGACAGGAAAATGCAACTGTCACTTTTGCTTACCATCCCTATGCCACCGCGATGTCAACTGGTTATCCATATACTCAACAAGAACAAATAGATTTTCAGGAAACTATTTTAAAAAATTTGCCAGAACCAGCCCAAGAAAAATTCAAACCCAAGCTAGATTTATTCTTTCAAAATACTCTTGTGCAATGTCAGTTGCGAAAAGCAAGTGAAGTGATTCGAGAAAATAATATCTCAAAAATTGATCTTCTAAAAATTGACGTTGAAAAAGCAGAATTGGATGTCATGCATGGCTTTACAACAGAAGATTGGTTGAAAGTTCAGCAGCTTGTTGTCGAAATCCATAATATAGATAATAGGCTAAACGTTATCAAATCTTTACTCTCTCAAAATGGTTTTAATATCATTGCTATCGACCAAGAAGAAGTATTCAAGGGTTCAAACATCTATAATCTTTATGCGTCTCGTTAAGAAATAATAATTCAATTTAATACCAAATTTTTTAGAGGTGTTAAATATTGTTACTAAATTTTACATTGACTAACATACTAATGCTATCGATGGTTTAAATAAGCTAATCGGAATTGGGAGCATCCCGGTTTTGCGCTTTTGAGCATCAAACGGATATTGATCCGTTAAGGTAGGCGCGAAGGTTCTGTTGCAGAAATAGCTTTTTATATAAACTCTATCATACACACTGACCCTCTATTATTAGACTGCTAAGGGTAAATGTAAAACTACCTCTCTGGAGGGTTTAACTCTTGGGTTTTATCCTGCCGTAAGTGTACCACTTCTGTAAGTATAAATGGGGAAATTTGACATTTCCGTCTAGCCGTAGCACTTTTAGGCTCTGGGTCAGCAAAGGATTTGTCTTGATGAAGATGTAGGGAACTACTAGCCAGAAACCCAAATTTTTTTCAATATTCTAGAATGGAAGAGAAATATATTCAACTCTCAGGAACATTAGATGTCTAATAAAGTACAGTATGACGAAGATTTTGGGTTAGACCTTAATCAGGTAGTAGCTTGGAAGCGTATACCTACCTATTTAGGGCCAGCGGTGCGGGATAGGAAAGATTGGGATTTAGAGCTATACCTCTCTGGTAATACTATTCTTGTAGAAAAAGGTAGTTTAGATGAGGAAGCTTTTAATAACCTTCTTCAAGATTTATCCAACGAGTTTCCGCCTAATTCTTCTAAAGATGGACTTGTTGGAAAAGCATTTGAGTAACTATATCAGCAATTAAATGAAAATGACTGAACCATCCATATGTTGACCTAGCCACGGCACTTCCAAGTCCTAGGCTGGGAAAAAGAGTTATGCTCGCCTAAAACAAGGTTTTGGAGTAAGTGGGAAATTATCTGTGCTCGCCTAAACCCTAGCGGGATTTTTCCGACGGGCTGTTAAGTCTTTGTCGAAGTGAAAACTATCTAGAAGCCCGTTGGAAAACCTCCGCACTGCCGTCCGTAAGGACATCCAAAGTCGTGTGTCACGCGCTTGAAACTATTTAATGACCTTAGCTACATCAGGCTCAGGCTCAGGATATGCTCATATCTTGATCGTTCTTGACATACTCACCGCCCTAAAAGTGCGGTGATTCTTGACACTTCACTGACTGACGCAACCGAAGTCGTCTTACTCTGTCTCTGTGTCCGTTTAGAGTCGTGGCAATGCCCTATCCCGACTTTGTTTATATTTTTTGCAGCGTTCTCATCGCGTTCGTGTTCAGTGCCACAATTCAAACACTGAACCGATCTGATTTTTAAATCCAGTCTTCCCCACTTAAAGCCGCAATCCGAGCAAATTTGACTGGTAGGCTCCCAGCGACTAATTACTCTAAAGTCTCGACCAAATTTCTCAGACTTTGCCTCGCACAAAGTTCGGAATTCTCTCCATCCTTGAAGACTAATAGCTCTAGCAAGTTTGCGGTTTTTGACCATTCCAGACACATTTAAGTCTTCCAAAACGATAGTTTGGTTTTCACTAATAATTTGGGTTGACAGCTTGTGCAAGAAATCTTTACGGGTGTCTGCAATTTGATTGTGCAGTTTGGCTATCTGAATCCGAGTTCTATTTCTGCGTTTCGAGTCTTTAGATTGCCGAGCTAGCTTTTTTTGGAGTTTACGAATTTTCCGATCTAACACTTTATAGTCTGGACTTTTAGCTTTCTCCCCATTACTCATCACAGCAAAAGTTTTAATCCCTAAATCAATTCCGACACTTGGGTTTTTAGCATCAATTTGAACGGGCTTAACTTCTACTACAAAGCTCAAGAAATAGCGATTAGCACAGTCCTTTAGTACAGTTACAGAGCTAGGCTCTGATGGTAACTCCCTAGACCAAATAGGGCTAACATTTCCAATTTTTGCCAGATACACGGACTCACCTTTGATAGAGAAACCTGTTTTAGCAAAAGTTGCAGACTGACTGTTAGTCTTTTTTTTGAATTTGGGTTGACCCACTTTCTTGCCTTTTCTCTTCCCTTTTAGGAAATCAAAATAGTTTTTGTAAGCAACCTCTAACTGTTTGAGGGATTGTTGCAGCGGCACGGACGAAACATCGTTCAACCATGCTCTTTCTTCTGTCTTTTTAGATATAGTTAGAGACTTGGATAGAGTGTTCCAGGATATTTGCCACATCTGCTAACAGCCAAAGCATCGTTCCAAACAACTCTTACACAACCAAACAACTGAGCCAAACTATGGCGTTGTCTATCGGTTGGATAGAATCTGTATTGGAACCTTGCTTTCATTATTTTTAGCTGTTTTACTACTTTAGTATGCCATACTATTTTAACACGGTCGGGAAAATTCAGAAGGAATTAAAGCCGTCCTAGAACGACGGGGTTTTAAACCCATTTCTTTGATAAAACGTACCCTTGGTTAATATGCCGAATAAATCTGATGAGTTTGATGAATTACTGGAAAAACTGAAAAGCTTTCTCCCCAATGATGGAGAGAAAGAAGTTTCTATTTTGTTTGCAAATCTTTACGGAGCTGAGCGCTTAACTGTGCAAATGGAAGTAGAAACTCGCGTCGAGCTGTTTCACCACTATTTTGAAGTGATGGTGGGAACCATTTTCGATCATCAAGGCACAGTAGACAAATACATTGATTCGACGATTATGGCAGTTTTTAATTCACCACTGCCCTTAGAAAACCATGCGCTGATGGCAATTAAAGCGGCATTGGCAATGCGAGAGCGACTACCAGAAATCAACAGTTCCTGGTTCCCAGAAGAGCAACATCCGCTGAGGATAGGAATCGGCATCAATACAGCTCGTGTTTTCTGCGGTAATGTTGGTTCCCCTCAACGAATGGAGTTCACTGTCGTGGGGCATGGGGTCAATGTGGCTAATCATTTGAGTCAACAAACGCAGCAATATGCCTGCGACATTTTGATTGGTCAAAAGACGTATGAAAGTTGTGTGGAGTGCGTTCAAGTGAGAGAAAGAGACTCGACCCAACTGAAACCTGAAGGAAACCCATTCAAGGTTTATGAGTTGATTGGATTGAATGCTTAATTTTTGTCGAGCCAAAATCTTGCTTTATGATTCCAACAACTGATATTGTCCAAAAACTGTGGAACCTGTGCCATGTCGTGCGGGATAACGAAAGTTTTAGATACCTAACCTCACCCTACAACCTACACTTCCCTACCCTGCACCCTGAGCCGATCGCCTTTTTTGACCTAAAATCTCGAAATAACGACTGTGACTTGCCAACTTGAGGTCAAAATTTAAAGAAAGCTCCCTTGGTCAGAGAAGGAAGTAAGGAAAATGGCGCTTAAGTTACTGGAAGGCGATTGCCAGCACTCCAGGCGCTGCTTTAGGAGACGGTAAAAAACTTGTTGGCAGGTTTATGGCTGGTAAACCCAAGATCGTGCCCAGGAGCCGAGCGGCAAAAATTCCCTTAGTGCCGATTGCGGTCAGGAGATGGGGACAAAGTTTCTAGAAGCGCACCATTTTCCAGGTCATTGCATTACGGGGAGTGGTTCACCTGTTGTAACAAATCTTGTAAATATGATTGTGATCGGTAAAATAAGACCAGACGCGCCGCTGTGTTCCGTCGTGGTTGATCTTCCAGTCGAGATCATTCACTCCTGGTGTGTACCAAGGTGACCAACTGCCATTAGACCACTTAATTTTGTAAGCTTGAATCTTACCGCCGAGAATCCTTTGATCAATATTAGTATCCAATCCAAGATACCACCCAGGTCCAGTACCTACAGGTGGATTTGGCTGAGATTCGGTACCAACTTGAGTACACCTCGGCTTCACAGGCTCTGGAGCGGGCGCTACTCGATTTTGGAAAGGACGTGCAGAGACATTGTGACCATTTAACGCCAACACTACCAAAAAAATCTTCGCAATACGACGTTTATTTCCTGTAGATAGCATGAAAGTAAGAACGGAAATTGCAGGAATTCTTTTGAGTTTCATATTTGTTAACCTAAATACCAGCTATCTTACTTGAAAAACTATAATTCTTTATTTAAGTTATTTAAACTTCAACATCCTACCACTACTTTTTCTATTTCTTAAGGAGTAGGGAAACTAATATATAGCAATCCTCGCATCAGTTGCAAAATCGAGCGAGACCAGAATCCTTGTAGTGTAAGCATTTTGCTCGCGTATAATGCAAGTAAATCATTTATAATTGCTATATGTAATGTGGAAATCGACCCTTTCCACTCTTGTCCGAACTTAGCAATTAAATCAAGGCTGTTAGCTTTGCCAAACACGCAAACTTTAATTTCTGAAGGTTTTATCCCAGATTCTTTTAGGGCGCTCGCAGCAAGTCGCAGTGTGGTACTTTTCCCGCTTCCGGCAACTGCATTGCAGCATCCGTGTCCTACTCCATTTCTCACCCAGTCGATAATTTTTTCTTGGTATGATGAAAGCTGCATATTTAAACTTAAGATTAGGCTCTAAACTATTTACAGTATAAACTATCGAACGGAATAATTTGCGTTTTGCTGATTGGTAAAGCGATATAATGAAGCAATATAATCAAAAGAGGAGAACCTGATGCCAGAAAATAAGATTTCCCAATTCATTCAAGCGCTGGCTTTCTTTGAGCTAGAGTTAGAAGATATGACCGGGAAGCCGGGTTATGAAGATAGAAAGGGTAAAGTAATTGCGGTAAGGAAAAAAGGCGATAAGTCACGGATACTGTGCGCTTATTCTAGCTATGACGAACTGTTGGATTGGGCAAAACAACAATTCCGCAACCCCAATTAACGCTTTGGTTGAGGATAATTTCACAGTCGTTTATCACGCTTGGAAAACAGCCACATTTCCTGCCCTGTTCGATCGCTCCCGATAACTTTGGTGTATACCCAACATTGGCGTACATCAGCTCTTGTTCTGCTTCCGATAATCCCAAGGACGCTGACCGCCTCCCGATAGCTGCCACACTCCCCGCTGTTGCGATCGCCCGATATCCTCTGCGGTGTCGAACACATCAGCATTGTGGCAGTTGCCGCTGAATTGCTTGTAGTGATAAGCCATCCCCGCTTTGAGCATTTCCTCCTGCACCGATTGTTCGCCGTTCGGTGTATCGAAGAGCACTTCAGCTACAGTGCGACCGTACTTATCCCGATCCATTTCGATAACGATGACTTTGTTGGCAGCTTTGGCAACCAAAGAACGCAGGTAATCCCTAGATTCGATACCCAGCGGTTGTTTTGCTTCTGGTGCATCAATGCCGCACAGTCGAATCTTTTGTTCGCGACCGTCGCACTTAACGCGAAAGGTATCGCCGTCGTACACTGAGCCATCAACCACTTGGCAGCGGAGGGATGCTGTTTGACTGGGGCGCTTGGCTAGTTTGGGTTTGTCGTTGTCGGGTTGGTGGAAGTGAAACCAAATCAAACCTGCGATGGCTAACAGGGGTAGAGTGTTGATGAACTTATGCATTTATTGATTCCCAAACGCTTTTTCTATTGCAGAATATGCCAATTGTCGGTCAATCCAATTCTGGCAATCTTTAAAGGATTTGGCATCTTTAATCAATAGCTGGCAAAAGTATAGTCATTTATAGACATGGGAGGCTTCAAGTCCCTCCCCCTTCACTTTTACTTTGAGCGGATTAACCCGCCTCGGCTGAACTACGCAGCTCCCTATCAAGAGTGCTGAACGCATTTGGGATTGCTTTTCTGAGGATGTTATACGAAGCGTTGATATCAGAATTGATTAATTGACCAATTGATGTTTTGTACAAACCTCGCTTGATACGCCCCCCTGTAAACACAGGCTCTTTTTCGGTTTTTCCATAAACAGGAATTGGGTCTAAACCTAAAAAACTGGAGCGGGATGTGTAGGATTCTTCCTGCACAATTACTTCGATTCCAACCAGTCGAGCTTTGTATTCTAACATTTCAATTAATCGAGAGTGAGGAATACTAACAAAGTTTTGGTTGGTTTGCGAACCGAGAGCAATTTCAGTTTTCCACTGTGCATTCTTGCCAATTACTAGCGTCCCAATTTGTTTTGTATTTAAAATCGCAACAATCAGGCGACTGGCATGATGCAAGTAATTATCAACTTTTTGATGGCGACAGCGAGTTAAGCGCTGAATCCGGGGTGAAGCTTTGCGGTTTGCCTTTAACTGGGATTGTAATCGTGAAGAGCGTTTGTTATAGAACTGGTTAATTGATTTCAATGGTCGCCCGTTAATCAACAAAGGGATAAATCCTGGTTGATTTGAAGTTAACGCCACTAAATTATCCAGTCCTAAATCAATACTAGCTATATAATTAGCGTTGCTGATGGTGGACTCCGGTTCATCATAAATCACCTCAATTACATAAGAATCGCATTTCGGAACCAACCTAACTTGACAAATTTTGTCAGGGCTGATTTTAGTTTTAATTGAGAGTTCAGTGCCGGAAAGTTTAATTATTCCGCTTCTCAACTGCTTGCTACTAATCGCCTGAATTGTGTAGACGAGAAGGTTTCGCCCTTTAAGTTTATCTTTGTACTTGGGTAATTTTGGGCGACCAGTGAATTTAGAAGAGTCGGTTTTGTAAGCTTTAACAGCTTCAAAAAATGACTTCCAATTCTTATCTAGCACCATCAAAATTTGCTGACTAACTTTGGCGGGTAAAGCCTTATATGATTCATGAGATTTCATCAATCGATTCATCTCGTTGTAACCGACATAACCCCATCCGTAAATAAAGTTCTGACGGATGACATAGTTAGCGGCATTGTACAGATTCTTGGATTTGAAGGCTAGTTGGTCAATTTCGGCGAAACGAGGTTCTGTTGATTTAATGATATGCCTTTCTGCTAGCTGCATCTGAGACTTCCATTTTTTGAGTTGTACTTATTCCTTGTTTGGCGCACTCATAGCAATATGATACCATTGTTGTCTATAATTGCCTACAAACTCAATAAAGTTTTACAATACACCAATTGTCTGACTTGTGACGGGAATGTCTAAGGAAATGTTGTCCTAGGAATTACTCTTGTAGCCAAGCAGTCAAATGGTCAATTGTCTCTATGGCAGCAGCAATTTTTTCGGGAGTAGGTATCTTTGCTCTTGAGTTTTCCATATCGCAATATTAGACAACAGGGGAGGTACTTAGCAAGACTTCAAAAAAATTTAAGCCGAAATAAAGCACAAACTCGTTCGGATTTGATATTAAACCACAAAAAGTTAAGGGATCAAGCGCGAGAAGATATCCCCTAACGGGAGAAGTTGAAAACAATTAGCTTCTCAAAGGTTATGGACTCTAACACGACTTTAATTGGCTTCTCAAATACTTGCTCTAAACCTGACAACGCTCCCCCCAGTGAAGTCAAAGAAGTGGTAGCGGTAATTTTTCCTTTTCTCACTCCGCCTCCTTTCGCTCAACTTCCCTTTAAAGTAGGCGATATCGTCAAATCTGGCAACCATTACGGCACGATAACAGCCCTCCATCAAACCGATAGACCTGTAATAATTACTTGGGATGCTAGTAACAACGAAGATAGTTTTTCCTGGAATTATACCTTAGATGAAATTCGGGTGCTTAAAATATCCCTTGTGCCTCTGTTTATTCCTCAAAAAACTACTGGAGAACTTCCCGCTTGCACAACAATTGTACTAGCTAATTCGCAACAACTACAATTCAGTAACACCACTACTTTCCAAGTAGAATCGCTCACTGAACATCACATTCTCATATTTACTCTTGACCACTATTATCTCTTTCCCATCAACTTGTTCCCTGGCTACCCGACAAGTTGTGCCATAGATGTTTTTACACCCGAACAATTAGAAGCCAGTCGCTTTTTGTCTTTCAATGACCTAAAAATTAGGGCTAAGACCCATTTATTTTTTGAACTCCCCGACAATTTCTTAGAAATTGTCCTACCAATTCAAAAGCACCAAATCAAAGAGAAATTGACTAAACAATTGAGTACAGAAAGTTATCACATTCTTGACTTTGATATTGCTTGGGAAGAAGCCTGGGAATATTGCCTTAAACATTTAGCTAAGAAACATGGATGGAGTGGTTTTCGAGAGGGCGATTGCCTCGAACAACGCCGAAATCAAGTGGAACAAAGGGGAATACTTATTAGTTTGAATATTCAGGCACTACGTCCATTTCAAATTCAATGGGACAGTGGAGAAATTCAAAGCTACAGCTTGACTGAACTCAAAAGTTTAGGCATTACTCATATCCCAACTCTTATTAAATTATCGCCCAATGTTGCTTACCAAGTTAGCGAAGACGGCTCTTACTTTAAAGCTTGGATTGGTTTCCGTACTAAAGCGTTAGCTAAGGCTTGGCTAATAGTTATTAAAAAGCTAGTTGGTCGCCTTAGCTACCTAATTGATTGCCAAATTCCAGAACTTCAACATACAGGTTCTAAATACGAGTATGTTGTAGAAACTCCCCGACATAAAACTTTAAAGAAGCGCTTAGAAGCTCTGCGAAAAGTGGCTGAACTTGATTTAGAAAAGATGCCAAAATGATGGGAATTGGGAAGAAAATTGGCTATTCTGTAACCAATGTAAATGCGATTAAAAACTCTGTTACAAATCCGGAAGATAAATCGCCTAGCGGCGAAGAATGTTGATTTTTTCTACTTATAAATACCAACAATAAGGAGCAATTCGAGAAAATCAGGGTTTACTACACCACTTCAATTAAAAGTGCTGACGAGCTAAAAGTTAGAAGATGAACAAGATGAAAGAAATCAATATTTGGTCTGGATGCAGCATCGGAATTGGGGCAGCATTAACTAATCCCACAGAGTTAGCTTTTAGAAAAGGAAACCTCAAGAATCACTACCCAGTTGAGTTCAATGGCAAGGTTTTCCGTGATGCTGAAGCTGCTTATCAAAATCACAAATTTGGACATTTGCAACAAGATATGACAATAATGACAGAAATTCTTGTTGCGAAACTTCAACAACATCCACGATTATTAAAAACAATCGCAAAATATGGTGGAGTTGCTTGGCTTGAACAATGCAATCACATTGTTGGTGTGCGCGGCTCTCGTTGGGAAGGTCAAGGCAGAAAAAGCAATTTCATTCAATGCTTGATTTCAGCTTATATCTTGGTGTGTTAGTAAGAAGCAATTGCATTTTTCACAAAGACTCAAGGAGTAATCTTTGAGTCTTTTACTGGCTATCCAAAAATTTGAGGAATTTTACCATGAACAAAATAGTAATGATTTCTGGCAGTCGTTCCATCCAGGAATTGCCATCAGAGGCTCATACATCTCTCAATCGCATCATTGAACTAGGGTTTGAAGTCACAGTCGGTGATGCGCCTGGAGTTGATAGCTTAGTTCAGCAATACTTGCGGTCTAAGAACTACGAGAAAGTTTTGGTTTACTATGCCTTGTTTAGCGGCAATGGCAAACCCAGAAATACTTCTGGTTATCCAGTTGTTGGTATTAGCGGAAACTATAGCGCTCGCGACATCGAAATGTGTTCGCATTGTGACTACGGATTAGCCATTTGGGATGGACATAGCATTGGCACAGCAGTGAATATCAAACGAGTTAAAAAGACCAAAGTTGTGATTGTTTAACAACTAACAACAGCAGCAAAATCAGCTCAGAATTATCATAAAATTCAGAGCTGATTTTTAATTAAACAATATTTCGTACAACTTTTGTTGTTAATGACATAATCAGAGTTTTAGGTAAGTTCCACTCAGGAAAAATTAACCATTCTAGCCATTTTTCCTGAAAATAGGAACTATTGTTATAAGTCAATTTTGATTTGAATGTTCCTCCATACTCCCCCTCAAGCTAGCGCTTATTAGGATGCGATCGAATTAGCATTACTGTACACTAATGATTCAAACTTTACTAGAACGACCGCAGGAATTTAAACAATTTCCCTTCACACTCAAACCGCAACAGCAGCAAGCCCTCGACAAATTGAGAACCTTTCTAACCACTACCGAGTCATTCTTCTTGCTGTGCGGCTACGCAGGAACTGGAAAATCCACAATAGTCTTCCAAATTATCCAAGAACTCTTGAGTCAAAGCAAACGCATTGCCCTGACAGCACCTACGAACAAAGCAGTCGGCATCCTCAGAAAAATGGCAGCGTCTCAAGGCATTTTCGGAGTAGATTTTCTGACGATACATCAACTTTTAGGATTGGGCCTGGTCAGAAAAGAACAAGAAAAAGCCTTGTCACAGACAAGTTCCAGCAGCCTTCACCTCTACGATATCATCTTCCTCGACGAATGTTCGATGGTTGGAAGCGAATTGTGGAAATGGATAGAACGCAATTTTGAACGCACATTCTTCAATCACCGCAAGCTAATTTTAATGGGCGACCCCGCTCAACTCAATCCTGTAGGAGAAAAAAAGTCGCCTGCTTTTAGCATTACCAATAAAGCTGTACTAACCCAAGTTGTCAGGCAAGCAGGGGAAAGCCCAGTGCTCGATTTCATAACAGAATGCCGCTCTTTTGTCAATAGCAAAAGCGACATATTTTTGCCGCATTCTAAATACAAAAAAGGAGACAAGTCAAACGGTGCATTCAAAGTCAAATCAGAAACGCTGCTGCAATATGCCGTCAAAACGATCGATCGAGAATTTGGTCAAAATCCCGATTGCTTCAGAATTATGTGCTGGACTAACAAACGAGTCAAATACTACAATCAGCTTATCAGAGAACAAGTCTACGGTCAAGCTGCACCCAGATTTGTACCGGGAGAAAGGCTAATTACCAAAAAACCCGTCATGGCACCCGACGGCAAAACCGTAATTTTGCCGACTTCAACAGAATTTACCGTCAAGGAAGTTGAGATTAACCAGCACGGAGGCTATCGAGTTTGGCTGCTAAAAATTGTGACTGATGACGGTTTATTTCGGCAAATCTTTGTCCTGCACGAGTCCGAAAATAAGCGCTACCAGGCTGAACTTAAAGAAAAGCTCAAAAGTGCCAAACGCAATGGATTTCTTTGGAGAAAATACTACTGGTTCAAAGATGACTTGTTTGCTGAAATTGACAATTGCTTTGCTCTGACAATTCACAATTCGCAAGGCAGCACTTTTGATGAAGTTGGCATTGACGGAAGCGACCTTTTCAGTAGATTGTTAATCGGCAAAGATTTGAGCAGTCAACAGAAACTTAAAGAGTACCATCGACTTTATTATGTCGGTGCAAGTCGCTGCCGATATCGGATATTATTTGTTGCCCCAAATGACTCGTACTCAAATAATAAACTTCTCAAGTACAATGTAAACTTCTCAACCAAGAGGTAAAGTCCTCAACTCTAGCAAAAGGAAGAAGGAAGAAGGAAGAAGCAGTAATAGCAATGGTTTCAGCTATTAACAATGTGATGCACGCTCGCCCTTCGATGTAGTTTATCCTGAGCGTAGTCGAAGAACTCAGGATAAACTCCGTCGAAGTGTCCTAACCGTCTTGGCGATTGCTATAACAGGTAAAGTCCTCAACTAACAGGCACATACTTTTGTAGAAAACAGTCGGTAACAATCAACTTTCTGAAAGCTTCTCCATCGGGATTTACAAAATAAAAAGAAATAGACCTGGAAAGGCAAGGGGAAGCAGAAGCAGAAGGTAAATATGAAGAAATAACTTTAGTTTTGGGTTGATAATAACGCTCAAAAAATTAATATTTATCTCGATACTCACCGATTTTGATACAAAACGTCCATGCTTCAATTCTATGCTTTTAAGCCTGGGTTCTTTCCCTTGTCCTTGTCCTTGTCCTTATCCTTATGCTTATCCTTCTCCTTGTCCTTCTCTTTCTCCTTGTCCTTCTTTTTCTCTTTCTCTTTGTCCTTTCTCAGCCAGCGTAACAAATGCTGCTACCGCAGCGGCCAATCGCACCCTTGACACCAGACAGACTAATTATGGTAAAATCTCGACTCACAAGAACATCTCATAAAGAGGAAGTATTGGAGAGAGCAGTTAAGAAAAAACCCTCGACTGCAACAACCAATAAGTCTGCAAAAACTGTGAAGAAATCAGTCAAACCAACAACTGAAACTTCCTCCGTTTGCGAACCCTCAACAATCTCTCCACAAAAAGTAGAAGCCTCGCAAACTTGCACAAATTTTGCAGCACTTCCAGCCGTCGATGCTCCTTCTCTAGAAACCTTGTCAAATGAGGCTATATTGCCTTCCCCTTCCCATCTCCCATCAGCTATTGAAGTTGTCTGCGACTCAAGAGAATTCAACGATTATGTGCAATCTCTGAAAGGCATCATTCCCAGCAATAGCAGCCATCCTATTTTGTGCAATATTTTGATTGAAGCTGATGCTGAAACTCAACATTTGCATCTAACTGCTTACAACTTAGAATTTGGAATGCAAGTGAGCTTTGATGCCAATGTCAATCAATCTGGAAAGCTTACCCTCCCCGCACCCATACTTGCTGACATTCTGGGAAAATTTCCTAACGGTAGCCTCACCTTAAAAAGTTCTTCTGAAATTATTAAAGGAAGCGACGTTCCATCAGTCAGTGCTACTCTGAGTGCGTCAAGGAGCAAACACGCCATTCGCGGGCTAACTGCGGACGAATTTCCGGCTATCCCCAGCGTTCAACACAAACTTGTAACGCTTCCTGCTAGCGTGTTAATTGCTGTCCTCAAAGCTAGCTTATTTGCTGTTAGTTCTGAGGAAAACAAACGCATTTTAACTGGAGGTAATTTTCAACTCAGTCGCGACGCAGACAGAGGACTCGATCAACTGCGAGTTTGGACGACGGATGGGCATCGGGTAGCAATGGTTTTAGGATTGAACGAAAGCAGCAACTCCCATCTTTTGAGCAGTCAAATAGTTGATTTCACTGTTTCTGCTAAGGTACTTCGGTTATTGGAACGTTCTTTGAATTCCACTGACAAAGTTACGATTTACTATGAAGGTTTGCCGGATAAACCTAGTAGTTTTGTTGCATTCGAGTGGAAAAGTTGGCGGTTAACAGCGAAATTGCTTGAAGGGCAATATCCGGTTTGCGACCAAATTATCGCTCCCTATCGGCCTGAATTTAGCCATCAAGTGGTGGTTGAGAGGTTGAGCTTTTTAAAAGCCTTAGAGAGGTTAGCTTCTCACAGCGACAAGTCTCACCTAACAGCTATTTTAGAATTCGATTTAGATGCCCAACAAGTGCGAGCATCACTCAACAATACTCTCAGTTCAGGAACTGAAATAGTTGATGCCAAACTATGGGGATGTGAGTTTCGTCTCAAGTGCGATATCCGCTATTTGATTGATACAGCCAAAGCGATTTCCAGCTCTGATTTGCGGGTGTTAATGGCAACTCCTACCGCTCCCCTACTGATTGCACCGTTTGGAACGCCTGCGTCAGGTACAGAGGCTTTAGAGTGCGAATATATTGTCGCTCCGCAAGAATAGTTGAAAGGTGGGAGTGGGATCTAAATTTGATGCCCTCTCCTGCCCAATTTTTGAGCATATTACTGTATCAAACAGGATTCCTAAAACCGCAAGTAAGCGAGGTGTAAATTGCCCGATTATTGCGAGAATTTGGCATCTGATTCCAGATTTCAATTGCTTAGAGTTTATGCGTAAGTTCTCTGAGCTTAATTTCAGGCACGGCTCCCCTATCGGGGAATAGTTAGCAGAAGCATTCTAACAACTCAAAATGTACCAACCACTGCACCTCAAATACCGACCAAAAAATCTGCAAGAATTAGTGGGTCAAGATACCATCAAAACAACCTTGACCAATGCCATCACCTCCGACAAAATTGCTCAAGCTTACCTGTTTACCGGGCCCAGAGGAACAGGTAAAACCTCAACCGCTCGCATCCTTGCTAAATCCCTCAATTGTTTGAATAGCAAAAAGTCAACCGCCACTCCTTGCGGAGAATGTTCAAGCTGCAAAACTATTGACTCCTGTTCAAGCTTAGACGTAACTGAAATCGATGCTGCCTCTCACAATGGCGTGGATGATGCCAGAGAATTAATACAACACAGCAACTTTGCGCCAGCGATGAGCCCTTACCGCATCTGGATTTTAGATGAGTGCCACCAACTCAGTACCAGCGCTCAAAATGCTCTCCTCAAATGCCTTGAAGAACCTCCGGCTCATGTGGTGTTTATTCTCTGTACGACTGAAGCACATAAAGTTCTGCCGACAATTATCTCCCGCTGCCAAACTTTTAACTTCCGAGCCTTGTCAGTTGATGCTATTGTTGGACAATTGCACAAAATTAGCTCTGCTGAATCTATTGCGATCGCAAGTTCGGCCATGCGGGCGATCGCTCGCACCTGTGACGGGGGGTTAAGAGATGCCCTGCAATTACTTTCTCAGCTTTCACTGCTAAACTCAGAGATTACCCTAACTCAAGTTGCAGAAGTATCTGGCAGTATCAGCGAGCAAGACTCGATCGCCCTTCTCAAAGCCATTCATTCTGGCGATACCTTGAGCGTACTGCAATCTGCCAGAACGCTCATTGACAGTGGCAAAACCCCCAAACTCATTCTCAGTAGCTTGCTAGCAGCAATGAGAGATTTGCTCATTGTCAAATCAACGCGGCACTGCCAGAATTTAATTGCAGGGCCAGTAGGCTACTCACAACTGCGATCGATCGCTCTTCATCTTGATTTTGAAACAATTGATGCCGCTTGTACACAATTGCAAAAATCAGAATTTCAATTGAGAACTAGCACCAATGCTGCTACCTGGTTAGAAGTCTGCCTGCTGAACTTGATGCTGTCAAGCAAACCTGCGGCCAAGGAAATGCAATTGTCGGCAACTTCCCAATCTGATCGACCTGACAAATTTGATAAAACTCCTCAAAAAATAGAGGCAGATTCTCCTGACTTTGAGACAACTTGGGCGCAAGTAGTAGCAGCAGCGAAACCCAGCAATCGCAGCCTATTAAACCGCGCTCAAATTGCCGAACTTTCGGCTGATTCATGCGTGTTAGCAGTAGAAAGAAAATACGCGAACAAGTTTCAGACTCACCTTGAATCCGTGCAGCGGATCGTTACTAAAGCTTTAGGCCGCTCTATTACTGTCACTGTCAAACAACAGGAGGAGTTAGCAGCATGATTAGCATCCTAATTGGGAATGACACCTACGCAATTGAACGAGAAGTTGAAAAGTTTAAGACTCAAACTCGTCCTCTATGGCGAGATTTCAACATCCACCGCTTCGATGCTTCTTCCCTGGATGCAGCCCTCTCTGCTGCTGCTTCAGTTCCTTTCGGCGGTGGAAGCAAACTTATTGTCGTTGAAAATTGCGATTTCAAGCAATTTGGAGAAACGGGGCTAGAATTGCTGCAAATCTTGCCCCAATTACCCGCCACAACGCACTTAGTCTTCACTGCTGCTGTTATTGACAAGCGACTCAAGGTAGTCAAGTATTTGTTGCAGTTTGGTAAACTTAAGGAGTTTACTCTCATTCCTCCTTGGCGTACTGATTTGATTGAAAGTGCGATCGCTGCTACTGCTAAACAGATGAATCTCTCAATTGCCAGAGATGCTGTCAGTTATCTAGCGGTAGCGATTGGCAACGATTCTGCTAGAAGAGTCAGTGAACTAGAGAAATTAGCCATTTATGCAGCAGGCGCTCGCATTACGAAAGAAGCTGCTAAAATCCTCGTTCCAGCTACCACCGCCAACTGTTTTCAACTTGCCGAAGCTCTTTTAAAAGGTCAAGCAGTGGCGGCAATTAAGGTGCTTGATGAATTGCTATCTCGGGCAGAGTTTCCTTTAGCAATTCTTGCCACTCTCCAAACTCAGTTTAAAACTTGGCTGTGGGTAAAAGCTACTATCAATTCCGACCAACAACGTTCTGATAGCGAAATTGCTAGTATGTGCGGAATTAGTAACCCCAAACGGCTGTATTTTCTTAAGCAGGAGGTTAAGGAAGTATCTGCGAACTTCTTAAGTCGATCGCTCTCCATTTTGTTTGATTTAGAAATCGCTCTCAAAACAGGAGATAAGCCTGACTCGATGTTGCCTGCTTTGCTCAGAATTAGTCAACTCACTCACCTTAAATAACAGGAAAGGCTGCCGATTTAAGTCGGTAGCCTTTCATTAACGGTCTTGTTAAAAAAGCTGTTATTTCATTACTTATCAAAGTTTTTTTAACATTTTTGGCATCATATAATGTACAATAAGTCCAGATTTGTTGCCAAATTTTACTGGAACTAAAGTCTAAGAGAGTCGCTTACATCGAGCGGACTAAATAAAGTTTTGCTCGCTTTCCGCTTACCATATTTTTTCTGTAAGGTAATTTCGTCAATGCGAGTTACAACCGACCCAGCAGGTGGAGTTGTATTGTTGGCCCAGATGCTTGGTGCAAGTCGTAGCTGTATGATGTGACGTTGCCAAATACATCTGTCATCGATTTGACCTGTTCCAAGGCATCATAAACTACTGATTGACTGTTACCTGGGGAGGTTCTGATAGCGACGATTAGGCCCTCCGAATCCTCGTCGTATTCCATCGTTTAGGTGTGAGTTTGACCGTTGAGTCTAAATGTAGTTGTGGCGACTTCTATTTGACCGTATTGAGTAGGAATATTCGGAACATTCGGTGTCGAATTAGACCTGAAAGTTAACTCAAAACCCTGCATCGCACCAGTCGCTTCTGTTACAACTTATTAATTATCACTCATAGCGATGGCTTTTTGCCTGCATATTCAGGTATGCTGAGGAAATCAATAGCTATAAAAACCGACAATAAACTTGTGTTAAAATGTAAAGGTGTGAGGGCATGATTCCCGAATTTGATGAGAACGGCAACTTGCCACCAGGAGTGTATTGGGCCGAATGGGAAGAATTCAAAGATCGCTTTGGAATCACACCACTTCGCACTCGCATGATAGATGGATTGCAAATGGCAATGGAGCAGCTAAAGACAGCAGGATGCAGAACAATTTACATCAATGGTAGTTTTATTACTAGCAAACTAGCTCCTCAAGATTTTGATGCTTGTTGGGATAGAGAAGAGGTTGATATGAATTATCTGAAAACTCATGCTCCTCGACTGAGAAATTATGCAGATAGAGCCGCACAGAAAGCTCTTTATCGCGGTGAAATCTTTCCGTCCGACCAGCCAGTCGGTAGTTACGATCTAACTTCCTATGAATTATTTCAACGGGACAGAGAGCTGCATCCTAAAGGAATTATTGCTATAGATTTAGTAAGGTGGTCGCCATGATTAGAAATAAAAAGCAATATGAGTATACCCAAGAGTTAGCGAAAAGATGTGAATCTACGCTAGCCCAGTATGACGCCCAAGATGAAGATGTGAAAAAGAACGATCCTTGGTGGTTAGTGATGCGTGAATCTATCCAAAGTCATCTGGATACTTTTAGGGCAGAAATAGCTGAGTATGAAAGATTGGTGGGGTGCGATCGCACTCAAGACCTCAAAATAGAAGTAGATTCGATTTTAGAGCTACCAAAAGTCTTAATTAAAGCTCGAATTGCTGCGAAAATGACTCAAAAAGAACTTGCGGATAGACTGGGGCTGGAAGAAAATCGAATTAAGCAATACGAAGACTCAGATTATCAATGTGCGAGTTGGGTGGAAATTATCGATATTACTGAAGCTTTAGCGGTTGAGCTGAAAACAGCTAGTTTTGTGGTGGATTTTCAGGAGATGGAAGGGAGGAAAAGTTCTCTGGCTGAGTTTGTAGAACGACAGCGAAAGCAGTTAGAATTTAAAGCTCAGAGAGCCGAAAAATAGTCATTATTTATTGTCCAATACGGTTCATTTAAGACAGTCCGTTCAGTAAAACAATGTGAAAAACAGACGGGATTGCTTTCCTACCCTTCACCGAACGCCTTCGGCGAACGGATCGCGAAAGCTAACGCGAAGACGCTCGCAATGACAAAAACAGTTAACCCAAGCGTATTGAGTTATTGTCTAGATATCGCAGCAGTTTTTGAGAGTACAATCGCACTCTCCCTTTCTCCCCCTCTCCCTCTCTTCTTTGCTACATTCCAACCTTCAACTCAGAACTGCACTCTCTTCCCCTCTCCCTCTCTTCCCCTCATTCCCAATAGACACTTTAAATGCGTAGCAGTTTAATGGGCGGTTGACGCCTCACTTGCTTGAGAACCGCTATATACATAGCAAGTGTACTGTGTTAATGCTAGCGTCTCACGGGGCAGGGTAATCGCGCAGTGAGGTGGAAGTCTACCGCTTTGTTGGTTCCTGAACCAAAACCCATAATTTCTACCAAAATCAGTCCTACTCCCAGTTGGTTTTTTGGGAATTTCCTTTCTCGTTCTTTCTTCTACCTATCGGTAGTAAGACAGAAAAGATTCATTCTTAGAGTGACCAATGCCTCCCAATTATATCAATCTTCTTTCCCAACTAATAGCCAAACCTGATTTTCACCAAAATAACTTCCCAGAAGCAAGCCACTTGCAGTCAACTGCAACAACCGATTTGTGTGAATTTTTAGGCGAAGAGGTTATTTATCAGACAATCGCGACTGCTACAACTCCTAAGCTGTACAAAATTCCTCAAGACTTGCCACCTTCAATAATTTCTGCTTTGCACCGCCAAGGCATTCAACAGCTTTATTCGCACCAAATTAAAACACTCAAAGCCGTGCGCCAGGGCAAAGATGTCATCCTCAGCACAGCAACAGCTTCTGGCAAATCTTTAAGTGCGTACTTGCCTATTTTAGAGGGCATTCTCCAACATCAATTTACTGCACTCTCTATTTATGGCTTGAAAGCTTTAACAGCCGACCAAAGTCAAAAAGTTGCCGATTTGCTCCACCTGATTCCTGAGCCTGCGCGCCCGCGCCTTGCTCTTCTAACTGGGGATACTCCTCCCCAAACCAGAGAACAATTATTGGCGGCAAATCCTAGCATAATCAGCGCAACACCAGAGTTGATTCACTATGCGCTAAAAGGCGTTCACTGGAGTCAGCCTTGGCAGCATTTTTTAAGTCGCCTCCGCTATATTGTCCTAGATGAAGCTCACACTTTTAACGGAGTTTACGGAGCTAACATGGCTAGCTTAATTCGCCGCTTAAAATTGGCAGTAGACGAGCGCGGGGGTTGTTCTCAAAAACTGCAATTCTTAATGTTGAGTGCTACCGTTGGCAATCCAGTTCAATTAGCGAAGTTACTATCTGGTAGAAGTCGAAAGCGAAATCTCAATAAACCCGAGCGGTTAGTTTGGATTAACTCTAGCGGAGCTGGTGTTCCAGAACGGCAATTAATTGTTACTAAACCGACTCATGATGCTAATTCCGATGTTGCTCGCATCATTATGTTTTTGTTGCAGCAAGGGCAAAGCGGAATTTGCTTCGGTAACGGCAGACAAGCAATTAAGAACTTGTGGGCAACTTTTAAGCAAGAAGCTGTAACTCAAACTAACTCTGGAATTGAGTCGCAAGTAGCAATTTTCTACGGCAGTTTAACAAGCGAGCGCCGCATGGAAATTATTAACTCTTTGCAGTCAGGAACAGTTAAGTGTATCCTCAGCACTAGCGCTCTCGAAGCGGGTATTGATTTGCCTCAACTTGACTTTGCTATTATTAGGGGATGGCCGGGAAGCTTGCAAGCTTTCAGGCAGAGGGCTGGCAGGGCCGGTCGGACAAACTCCGGTTTAATTGTCTTCATTCCCATTGCACAATCACCTTTGGATAACTATTTTGCCGAGCGCCCTGAATTATTGCTGTCGGCCGAATCTGAATTGGTGAGCTTTAATGCCAATTATCCCATAGATATTGCCAAACATTTGATGTGCGCGGCTGTCGAAACAGGCATTCGGGTCAATAAGCTCAAGCACTACTTTGGCAAGAACGCTCCTCAAATTGCAACGGCTTTAATTGAGCAAGGTGTTCTTCACAGAAGCCGGGATAAATTATGGGCCAAGGGCTTTCCGCATAAAGATGTAAACTTTCGAGGGGGAACAGGTTCTAGCACGATACAACTGGTGGATGCGGATACTCAAGAAGAGATTGAACTCCTCAGTGCGGAGATTGCTTATCGAGAGGTATTTCCTGGTGCTATTTACCGCACGCAAAACTCAGACGGCTGTTTGGTGACTTATACTTCGCGCTCGCTCTTGAATGGCAAAGCTATTTTACAAAACATCCCTGAAACTGGACTGTTTACTATAGCGATTAGCCGTACTGATACCAGTATGGCGCAGAATTTGAGTTTGCCTCAAGAAATCCCGTTGGTTATTCCAGCAGTTGAAGGAAATGTTCAAACCAATTCAAGGGATAGTAAGGCAATTCCAGCTCAAGCTATTCTGGAACTGGTTTGGGGAGAAATTAGCCAACTCGTCACTGGTTATCAATTATTAACTCGCAATTACGAGTTAACTTGTCTCAATAGAAAGTGTGTCAATTACAGAGAGCATTTACCAAAATGTACTGCCTGTCCTGTTTGTGGCAAAAGAACTCGCTCTGCTGAGCTAACATCGGTTCTTAATGAGGTAAACTTTGAGCAACCTTACGAAATCAAATTTGCGACTCCTGTACTGCAAATTAGTTTTAATTCCCCAGTTGAATGTTATCTGCAACAGGTAGTAACAGCTACTCGCCAGGAATTGCTTCAGTCTCAACAGCCAATTCCTCCCGGATATCAGCAATTGTGGGAGTACCCCGCGAATTTGTTGGCTATTCACAGTTTCGGTCATCAAATTTTAGCTGCTTTACCTCTGACTATTTTGGCTTCAGCTAATGATGTGAATTTTCTGGTAGAGAAGAGAGGTGCAAATGACTGTGTAGGACTCTTTTACGATTTAGCAGAAGGGGGTTCGGGAACCTCGGAAGCTATTTTTCGTTCTCTCCCTCAATTAGCTCATGCGGCTGCTGATTTAGCCCGCAGTTGTTCTTGCAGTTCTGGCTGTCCTAAATGTTTGATTCAGTCGGGATGCCCTGATGGTAACAAAGCTTTACTCAAGCAGGTGGGGCTGCTGCTGTGCGAAGCATTTTAAGAATGGGAAAGGGGAAGGAGAAGGGGAAGGATAGAAAAAGCTGATTATTTGGGGAGGTAAAAGGGGGTAGAAGGGAAAACAATAACCTGTTTTCCCTTTTATTACCTCTAAACATTTACATTTAGTTGCAAATACTTTTCCAAAAACTAATATTTTTTTTTTGCTTCTCTCTCACTCTTATACATTTGGTTTAATAAATAAAAGCAAAATTTAATCTGTCCTTTATCGTCCCCTTCCCCTTCTTAAAATGTGCGAACCGCTACTGCGGTTTTTAGGGGTGCATTTTTCAGACTTGTACTCGTCAGGAACCTCAGCCTAAAGGCATGAGGCTTGCCGGAGAAATCCAGTAAGCCATTCTGACCAGCCACAGTCTTAACTGACTACATTTCGAGAGTCACGACACCCTTAGATGCGTGCTAGTCTTCTGCTCTGTCGCTAACAATTAAACAGTTTTACGGTCACTGAAACAGTGTTGTTAGCTTAACAAGCTCTTGAAATATTGGCGAAGCAAACATTACCCCGCAAGGGAGAATTTCATGCAAAACTATACCTTTGTACTGGATCCAAATAAACAACCACTACATCCCGTTCATCCTGCCGTGGCTAGAAGATTACTCTCGAATGGCGAAGCTGCGGTCTTCCGTAGATACCCATTTACCATCATTCTTAAACGTGCTGTCAATACAACTGAACAGTCGATGGCGTTCCGCCCCGCAAGCTACGAGATCAAACTCGATCCCGGTAGTAAAACTACGGGAATTGCGCTACTAAAAGGTGAAAATATCATCTTCGTAGGTGAGCTAAATCACAGAGGACAAGCAATTAAAGCTAGCTTGGATTCTCGTCGTGCTATCCGTAGAAGTCGTCGAGCTAGACATACCCGCTACCGTCAAGCGCGTTTCCTAAATCGCATTCGTCCGAAAGGTTGGCTAGCTCCTAGCTTAAAACATCGAGTAGATACTACGCTGACCTGGGTCAACAAATTCATCAAATTTGCACCCGTAAATAGTATTGCGATGGAGTTAGTTCGATTCGACCTTCAACAACTAGAGAAACCTGAAATTTATGGGGTCGAATATCAGCAAGGCGAATTACTTGGGTACGAAATCAGAGAATATCTGCTCAACAAATGGGAGAGAAAATGTACTTACTGCAAGGTAGAAAATATTCCTTTGCAGGTAGAGCACATTCATCCCAAGGCAAAAGGAGGTAGCAATCGAATCTCTAATCTGTGTCTAGCTTGCGAAAAATGTAATCTCAAGAAAGGTACTCAAGATATTAACGACTTCCTTTTAAAGAAGCCAGATTTGCTCAAGCAAATTATGGCACAAGTCAAACAACCACTCAAAGATGCTACCGCCGTCAACTCAACCCGCTGGGCATTGTTTAATCAACTCAAGCTAACGGGATTACCTGTTACGACGGGTTCCGGCGGACAGACAAAATACAATCGCACTCGATTAGAGTTGCCCAAAACTCATTATTTTGACGCTGCTTGTGTTGGCAAGGTTGATAAATTAATTGTGTTAACCACTCAACCATTGTTAATCAAGGCCAACGGTCACGGCACTCGACAAATGTGCCGCACTGATAAATTTGGTTTTCCATCTCGTTATGTACCTCGTGACAAATTTGTCAAAGGTTTTCAAACTGGCGACATTGTTAAAGCAGTAGTAACCAGGGGAAAGAAAGTTGGTCAATATATTGGTCGAGTGGCTGTTCGCAGCAGTGGCTCTTTCAATATTTCGGCAAAAGAATTGGTACAAGGTATTAGCCATAAATACTGTCAGACTCTTCAGAGGAAAGATGGATATTCATACCAATTTTAACTCAAGTAAAGCCCTCTTAAAAGACGGGGTTTCTACCCATTATTTTGATGAAAAACAAGCTTGTCTTGCCAATTATTGACTCCAAAACTAGAGAGTCAATGCTGTTACATTTCAGAAATCAACCCTATAAACCAAAGAAAAAGCAAGCTTTAATCCCCAACCTAAAACGAGATTTAAAGCCGGGCTGGCTTTTAACAATTCTCGCACAAATAGACCGATGTTTGTGGGGAAGGTGGGATTATTGGGCTTTGTGTCAAGCTGTCCCCAGTCATGCCTGGATGCGGTGGAAGATGGAGCCAATGCTAGCCCTTCTGGAGAACAGAAAACCCGAAAGCTTACCCAAATTTGTAATTGAGGAAACTTTGCCAGCAGAACCGATTCCCCAAATCGAATGGCAGCATTCTCCTACCGCAGAAGCCATGTTAGATAATAGCCTCAATTGCATTCCTCAACATGGAGAATGGAAAACTTGGTCAGCTTGGGACTATTTGGAGTTTTTCTTGGACTGGGTTTTGTTCGCATTCGGACATCCAGCTTATAAAATGTTACCCAAAGAACCCACCGGCTGTGAAGGTGCATCCATGCGTCTTTATCAGATGTTTGACCTGTCAATTCTCATGCTGTATCCTGAAGATTACATGGGCCGGCTGCTACCCCAAATTTGCGGAAAGACTGCTCAAAAAAGTTCAGGGTTTTATCCGACACCCTTAGCTTTGTGTCAGTTGATATCTAAGTTGGTCAGTGGTGATAAGACAGAGCGAATTTCCAGTTTCAATGAACCTGCGTGCGGTACGGGTGCTTTAATGTTAACACAGTCGAATTACTGTCTGAGCGGTATCGGTCAAGATATAGACCCTACTCTGTTAAAATGCGCTTTGTTTCAGTTTTATCTGTTTTCACCTTGGCTGGCTGTTCCGATTTGGTGGTTGGGTCAAACTGATTTGCTCCTTGGCAATACTTTAAGTAGCGATCGACCTCAATCAATGAACGCCACTTATTGGTACAATGAGTGGTTTGAGCCTGTCGAGTCTCAGGCTAAAAATCATACTGATTGTCCAGTCGAACATGAAATAAGTTCAGGAGAAAGCTCAGAAGTTATTGACTTGAATGAGAAGACATCAATTCACTCAAATCCAGTAGTTCAAGAAGTTGTTAAGGGCAAACGCCGACCCAGAAAGATGACGACATCGCCTCACCAATTTACGCTGTTTAATTTAGACGATTTCTAGTCCAATGCTACTTGCCAAACAAGGGTTGCGGTGCAGGTGAAGAGTTGAGTAAATCGCATTTAAGGTTTTTCTCACTGTTAGCAACCAAGCTACCGATATTGCTGGCAAGCTATCACGCATGAGTTCGTATTTCGGAAAGCAACAAGCCGAAGAAAGCGCCGTCAGACACTCAGTTGCGAGCGCGACTACACAACCAATTTAGGGTGCATAAACGTCAGAACCACTAATTTATCAATGTCTATGCACCCTAAACGCCGGTAATTTAGGGTGCATAAACGTCAGAACCACTAATTTATCAATGTCTATGCACCCTAAACGCCAGTAATTTAGGGTGCATAAACGCCAGAACCACTAATCTATCAATGTCTATGCACCCTAAAAACTTAAGGCTTGAGCTTGCCCAGATAGAACGAATGATGCTTGCCGCCTTTACGAAATCTCAAGTAGGCATAAGGGCCGCATCCTTTGATTGTCTTGGATTCGATGTATCCCGTACTACCGCGCGCACCAGTAGCAGCCATTTTTTCTTCTCGTTTTTCTTCCCAGTCTGAGTCGGCTTCCAACTCCGAAAACCTTTTCTCTTCAGCGTCAATTAGCACGTCAATTGCATCCTTCAGGTACTTGAGCTCTTCCAGCTTAAGTTGATAGCAATCCTGCAACACGCTGTGCAGCGTTGCAATTTTCACGGAACAACTGCGCTTTTTGGGCATAACCAGTCAAATTTATGGGGCAAAAGCGATAGCATACTCTGCAAATATCGAGTCATTGCACCCTAAACTGATAGAGCACAAGCGAGCTAAAGTTTCCACTCAAACCTCGTGTCTTGTACAATTTTTAGTATAGGCTTACCGCTTGTTAAAACTGTAGCACAGATATAAGGTCGAGCATGGGACGGAAACAGAGATCGCCTTCAGGCATTGTTTTTCGAGCGCGAGTTGCGCGACAGACACCAGAAAAACTTGAAAAGCTTGCAGCTTCTATGGGTCACTTGTACGGAGGCAAGGGAAAACCCGGTGCCCTACTAGATATGCTGGCATCTGGAGATTTGGTTCTCGTACCCAAAACCGCAACAGATGTCATAAAATCTGTGGCACAGTTTTTGGAAGAAACCTCGCCACCGGCCGTCAAATTGGATCGTAAGCGGGCGGACGGTACTCAAACAATTCCTGCGGGGTCACAGCAAATCTAGACCGGTCTGTTCCTGATGTTGGTAAAGCAAATGATGCTTGATTGCGAATTGCTTGAATGTCCTCAGAACTCCGTTCAGAAGACAGCACAAACTGAGTCCTTTGATAGCGCAACTCAGCAATTGTTATCTCGTCGGGCTTCCATTTACAGATGGTGAGTGCTTGGGAAACAGCTAATCGTCTCTAATCTCACAGAAGAAGGGATTAAAACTTTGCGTTTTTTTCCATCTACTTGTAAGCGCATACTACTTATTTAGTTGAAATAACTTGCTTGAAGAACACTTTAGTTGGTGGTAAAGTTTTCTCTTTATAAGCAAATAAAAACTCTAAATTTTCTCTGGCTTTCGAGTAGAAAATTGGTAAGTTTTTCTCCATGTTTCTACAATAAAAGGGGAGGCCGTGTCAGGCGATCGCCTGACAGGAGTATTTTTGCTAAAAGACTATCGAATTGAACGCGAAGTATGAATATTCTCAACATTGCTTCAGGCTCTGTAACAGTTGAGGGTGAAGGATGTGGGGTATAAATTTTTAATCCCATTCCGCACTCCCGGACTTTTTCTGTGGCGATCGCCGCTATTGCTCAGCCTTTTATGCTCTGAGCAATGTACCTCCTTACTCTATCCGACCTCAATCAAACTATTCATACTAGCCCACTACAAGAGCCACCTCTTGTTCCTTCCTATCTGCAAGAACGCTTACAACTGCTTGTCAAGCAAAATTTAATGGGATTACCTGTCGAGCCAATTCTCAACAGTCACCCTCAGTTCCAGCAGTGGGTTTTTCAGCTCAAAGAACTATCGCCATCACTATTTTTACCGCAGCGAAAACTGTTTGTTGACATTCCAATTCAAACAAAACTAGACCGAACAAAAAGGGGAGTGACAGAAGAAAACTCTTCCCCTTCTCCTCCATTCAAAGTAATACAAGTCCGTACAAATGTGGGTTTAGTCAAAGGAACACCCAGACTATTTGAGTGGGCGATTCGCCATCCTGTACTGACTTGGCAAGACCGAGTTAAGTTATGGGTAGCTGCCGAATTCTTCGATATCGAGCCTCACAAGCTGCAACTAATTATTTTGGCACTGCATCCGACTCAACCAGCAAAAAAAGTTCAGTTTGCTTGGGACAGCAAGCAACACCGAAAAATTCAAAATTGGCTTTTGACTACCATTGAACGAGAGACAGAACAAACAGTTATCAAGCTCAATGGTTATCTAACATCTCAACCGAAGGAAGTAGCAACAGCAATCAATTTGGATGAAATCAATTTGGATGAAATCAACGAAGTGTCGATATAATCCGTTCACATTTTATTGTCATCCTCCTATCGAGAGATATCCACCTATTCCCGACGCAATCGCCCATTAATACTTTTATTCTCTCGATAGGAGGATGACACTATTTAATATGAGGAAAAACAATATAGAATGGATAAAATGTAGTAGGAATTTTAACCGTGACTGCAATTACCCCCACCCAACCAAAAACAAGCCAACTAAAAACCATCCTGATAGTTGAAGATGACCCGATGATGCAGCTCGGTCTAAAGCATATCCTCAATCAGCAACCCCATTTAACAGTTGTCGCCCAAGCTGTTAACGGTAACGAAGCCGTCAGTGTCGCACTGCAACACCAACCAGACATTGTGCTGATGGACATTGACTTGCCCGGAATCGACGGTATAGCAGCCGCGCAGCAAATCAGAGCCGCACTGCCGCATACTCGCATCCTGATGCTCACCCACCACAGCAATCCAACTCAAGTTATGGCTGCTTTGTCAAGCGGCGCTCACGGCTACTGCGTTAAAGGCACTAACGCAGAACAACTTCTACTAGCGATTGCGACTGTGCAAGAAGGTAGCAGCTACCTGGACCGTAAAATTGCCGACTGCGTGCTGCAAAATCTCAAAACGCCACAGCCCGAAAGCTATGCGAATGACGACATCAAGCTGACACAACGGGAAATGCAGGTTTTGCAGCAGCTAGTTGAGGGTAAAAGCAATAAACAAATCGCCGCTCAACTAGGAATGAGCGTCCACACCGCCAAAGGTCATGTAGAGATGATTATAGCTAAATTTGAAGCGAGCGATCGCACCCACGCCGCCGTTAAAGCACTGCGCTTGGGGATGGTTTAGGCGTTGGAATGCAGCTTCTAATTGTTCTAAAAAAAGTGGTTTTTGAGGCGTAGCCATCGCGCTGCAAATTATGACATCTTGTCACTCTTCAAACTTTGGCAATGTCAACCAAAATATCGCTCCTTTTCCCAATTCGCTATCAACACCAATCTCTCCGCCGTGAGCCTCAACAATTTGCCTGCAAATGTAAAGTCCCAATCCCAACCCTTGCCTTAAACTAACTCCAACTCCCCTCGTATAAGGCTCGAATAATCTTGCACATTGCTGAGGAGAAATTCCTGCCCCATTGTCTGCAACCGTACAGCGAACCATGTCACCTTCCTTTTTAGCTTCTACAGTCAAAATAAACCCAGATTGATTGTATTTAACAGCATTGTCAATCAGATTGCCAAAAACCCGCCAAAGCTGCTGAGCATCAGCATTGACTAAAGGCAAATCTGCTGGAAAAAGCTGCTTTACCTTGACTCGATGCTGGTTGAGAATTGGTAATCTTTCAATAAGAATATTTTGGACTAAAGCGGGCAGTGACAGCGGCTTGATTGCTAAAGAATCACTTTTTATATCAAACTGTTGTGTTGCTGTTAATGACTCAATCAACTGGAGTTGGCGCGAACAACTTTGCACCATAACCTCCACAGTCCGCCTATCAATAGCAATGTTACTGGCAGCATCATTGAGACGACTTCGCAGCAGCAGCGACATTCCCGACAGAGGCGTTCGCAAATCGTGAGAAACAGCGTGCAACAGCATTTTTAAATTAGCTTCTGCTTGCTGTCTTTCTTGAATTTCCTGGCTTAGCTGAACATTTTGTGCAGCCAATTGCACGTTAGCGCAGCGAAGTTGCTGCTGCAAGCGCTGCATTTTAAGTTGGGCAGATACCCGCGCTAACACTTCAACAGGCTCAAAAGGTTTTATAATGTAGTCAGCACCGCCCGCCTCAAACCCTTTTACTTTGTCAAATACGTCATCTAAAGCGCTGATGAAAATTATAGGGATATCACAAGTAGCTTCAGATGCTTTAAGTTGACGGCAGACTTCATAGCCATCCATACCGGGCATTTTTATGTCGAGCAAAATCAAGTCTGGCGCTTGCAACTCTACTGCTTTTAAAGCTCGCTCTCCACTAATCAGCTTCCTGACCTTGTAACCGTTTTCAATTAGCAGTTGAGACAGCAGTTGAATGTTGGCTGGAATATCGTCAACAATCAAAATGTCAGCCAAAAATTGTTCAGTTTTATCCATTATCGATCGCCAAATGACAGATTTTTAAGTTTTTTCCGAATATTGTCAACCGCTATTTTTTCAGCCGCGCTGTTCGCACCAGCAGCATTGACTGGCGACTTAACATCAGCCACAGTCACGGGTTCTTCTGGATCGTTCGGATGTGGCAGCAATTGGTAAGCGAATCGAATCCGCTGATCCAGCTCTTCATCTATATTGAGCAGTTTACCCGTCTGCCGCTCTACTGACAAAGCTTTCGCCCGCTTTTCAAGCTGCTGTCTGATGCTGCTGTCCCACAGTTCTTCAGACTCTTTGGCTCGCTTGATGTCGCCGGGCCGCACCGGAATCTTGAGAGGGTAGGGAAATAAAGCTTCCGTTCCCGTTGCGTAAGCCGGTGAAGTGATGACGCACTTGCCTTGAGGAAACCTCAGAATTTCGTCAGGGCTAATCAGCGGTTTCTTTTGCAACTGTTCGCTCCAGTTGACAGAACGGCTCGTTTGCTGCCCCGTCGAACTGCCGGTCGATCGATTTTTTACCAGCACTTCCACTTCCCCGTACCGCTTAGAATATTTTTCGGCTGTCTCAAAATCGCCGGGGTTGAAGAGAACGTGAGTTGACAGAGCACTGGCGATCGCCGCCCCTTTTTTATCCCCATAGAGATTATAGAGTTGATTGAGCGATTGAATGCCAACAATCGGCACGCCGCCAGCAGAACGATATTCGTTAGCCCACTGATCCATTCTGTCAAACTTGAGAGAAGGAAACTCGTCTAAGCAGTACAAAAATGGGTCAGAACGTATCCGGCTCAAATTAGACACCACACATAAATGAATAGCAGCAGCTAACAGCGGCCCCACTACAGTGCGCCTTTGGTCATCTAATTTGAAAATAATGCACTTTTTGCCTTCTAAAGCAACCGGAATAGTGCTGCGACCAATAAATGCCCGCAGCAAATCTTTTTGAATGAAACTGGAGTAGGTTGCCTCTGCGGTTGCCTTGATGCCCGCCACTGTTTTTTCAGCATCTTTTGAACTTAATAACTGCGAAAAACTAGAGGCAATCCACCTGTCCATTTTGAGGGGATGACCGTCGGGTCGGTGGACGGCGTGGTCGATGCGCTTGACCAAATCTGGCAGTTGAATAATTGCGTACACAAAAGCTAAATCCGGGTAAGGACTGCTTTTTGCCAACTGCACTAAACCCTTCGCCATCAACTCGCCTGCTTTCTCAAAAAACTCATTGCCTTTACTCTCCCCCGGACTAGCATTTCGAGCAATAACTTGTCCAATTTCTGCTGCCATTACTGCATCTTGTGCATCTCTCATAAAATCCAGAGGATTGATAGTGCCGCTGTAAGCTTCCCCTGGCGCAAACACTTGCACATCGTAGCCATAGCGCACTGCAAGGGGTGCAAGCACTTTCATCTGGTCTCCTTTTTTGTCGTAAATAATGGCAGGAAAACCTTGCTGGAATGCACTTTCAACCATCCGGTCAATGACGCTGAATGTTTTGCCAGAACCCGGAGCACCAATGACTAAAGTTCCGCGTTCTGCGTGGGGAAACCAAACCGTCGGATTTGCACCTAATAGCGTTTGCAATCGAGCACTCAATCCCTGACAACCTTTAAACCAATAAGTCGGCGTACCGCTCCACAAAGTAACGGGCTGCCGTTTTTTTTCTGTCATTTGCTTGAGGGCAGAACCTGTGGCTGCCAATTTCTCAGCCGTCCCGCACAGCCGCCCGGAGGTAATTTTACCCTTCCCGTTTCCAACTAATTTGGAAGCAATAAGTAAGCCAGCCATTAGTCCTAACATTGCCAGTCCCTCTGGCTTCATAAACTGACCCAACAAGCCGCCCAAATCTATGCTAGTTAACGAACGTTTAGGAGGTTGAACTGCCATTGGTATCAAGGTAACTTTGTTAATTTTAGGCAAATATTGCAAATTGTTCATGTTTGTTGCTTGTCAATAGTTTTGTTTGTTACCTAAAAAAACTCAATCTTTTAGATAGCGGCTATCGCCTCTAGGGAGAGACAATGACAAAATAGGGAAACAATGGTAAGAAGTAATAACGCAAAAACTCCAAGTAAGACAGTACAGAATTCTACTGGAAACTCCAACAGGCAAAAGAACAAGAGTGCTGATTATTACGAAATAGATCCGGAGCTATTAAACGGTGAATACAACCAAATTCGCAAGCCCTCTTTGCCCTACGGAATCGTGATTAACGATAACCCAGCAGGTATTTTGCTCCCGAACGACCAGCTTGTCAAAGCGGAATGGCACGTAATGCCTAATGTTGAGGAATTGACAACGGTCGAACTCAGCGAAGAAGTGACAGGCTTACTGCTCCCAAAAGCGAGAATGTTGGTATTAGCTTTTGTGCCTGAGTACATCCGCTACAAAGATATTGAAGAAAATGGAGAATTAGCAGGTAGTTTTATTGGGCTTTACGACGAATATCGCGATTCCCTCGATAAAAAGACGCAGGAAGTGTGTTCCGAACACGCTCTCATCTTTCTAAATCCCAAAAACCAACCCCTGCATCAGGTACCGATTGTCGTCCGCTTCAAGAATGTAGCCCTCTGGAGCTTTAAGAGCGCTAGAGAAGAATTTTACCGCAATTTAGAACGGGCATTTGCTGATTGCTTTGGGAGAGATTACAGCGGTAAAAATGACAAGTGGCGCTCTTTGGGAGTGTTGAATGTCGAATTTAGAGCTATCAAAGAAGGAGAAGGCAAAAATAAATCGTTTTGCTGCAAAACTCACAGCATTACTCAGCCAACTGATGCTAATTTTCACAAGCTATTTCTCGGTCAAAAACAACAAAAGAAATTGATTTGGGGACTGCACAATAACATTGCTGGGTTCATTGACGCTAGCGATGCCGGGTTGCCAGCTATAGCCGCTGGTGCCGAACCTGAAGTCCAGGCGTTGCCAGAAAGCGTAACTAACCGCAAAAATCGAGGTAAATTGTCGCCCCCTCGCAAAATTGCACAAGTTGAAGGAGGAACAGACTCAGAATTAGAGGAGTTAGATGAATTTTCCGAGGCGGCTGAGGTTGAAGTTGAGGTTGATTCAGAAGAAGATTTTGACTTCGATGAACCCGCCCCCTACTAAACACTAACCATCTTTGAAAAGCTGGCTGTCAGCAAGTTGATAGGTAAGGCCGTCGTAGCAAAATAGAAGGTGGCGGCGGCCTTCTTTGGAAAGCTGATTCACTCCTAGACAAGGCAAACCCTCGTGCGAGGAACTGTTAGCCTTAAACAAAGGAGTTTTCGGCGGTTTATGGGGGTCGAGATAAGCTGCAAATACTTCTGTTGGCATTTGACTTGAATCATTAGGAATTAAGTAGCCAACATAAAGGCAGCCTTTTGTGCCGCACAGAGCGGAATTATTGAAATCATAAAGGTTCAGCCCTCCCACCGAGCCCTTAACTTGCCACACTCGCATTCTCTTAATTGCTTCCGCCGCTGCACTTTGCCCAGCCGCTACTTTGAGTTCTGGAAGGCTGCTGTGTTCCTTTACGATTAGGGTTAAAGTTTCTTTTGGAGTGACTCGCAAAGCTTGTTGCCAAGAAGCTGGTGCGGTTGTTGCTGAACTAGAATTCGTGCAAGCAACTGTCCCCAATAATAGCGACAGGGCGGTAAAAACTGTCAAACCAATGCGAAACCAGTAACCAAGTTGATTTAACCAAACCGGGGGATTGACAATCTTTTGGCTGCCTGCTATTTTTTGCTTAACTCGATTTTGTTCAACCATTTGTTACTCCAATTATACAAAATAACAGAGAAAAAAGGACAATAAAGCGGAAGAAAAAGACACGAGAAGAGAGATTTTTTTGCTTAAGTAAGCTGTTGTATGTCTTAAATTTACAGTCAATTTTAATGACTTCCTTATCGGAATATAAAACGACTATGCAATTTAGAGCGAGAACAACTTAGGAACAAGTCATATCAAATCCGTTGATATCGGAATTATTAATCTCTCTCTTTTCTTTCTCTGCGTCCTCTGCGTCCTCTGTGGTTTAATCATTCCGATGCCACCGGAATAGATGTCAGAACAGAAATGCAATAAAATTCATGTTTCGGAATAGATATCAGAACAGAAATGTAAGAAAATTCATGTTTTAAGCACTTAAAAACGTCCTGTTAGCGAAAAAGTTGTTATAGTCCAATACGCTTGGGTTAGCCCTTTCAGACGAATTCCATTTCACGAATTTTTAGGATATACAGACTTGTGAAAGGAAGTCAGATTGTTCTTACTTGAACCGTATTGTGTTATAGTTCACTCGTGAACACAGAGACACTATTTGTAAGGTGTTTGTAGGTGCTCTTCGGTGCAGTTGGCCACAAATACTGTAAAATTTGCTGTCTTGCGTAAGTCCTATATTTGTTAATACCTTGCATTTCCACTTCCCCTTTCCCTTTGTTCAATGGGAGAGCACAGCCGTGCCAAGAGTAACAGCTAGCCCCAAAGCGATTAACATCAGAAAAATTTGCTGCTTTCGCTTGTGAAACAGTCGAATTAAAAACCACGTTCCCACCAAAAAAGAGCTAATGAACAGCGCCACCTTAATACTCCAACTAGCATTTAAAGTAATGCCGGAGCCGACCGAGTTGCTGATGCCATTGCTGTCACCAGAATTAGCTTGGCAATTGTCGCTGGTATTGTGGTTATAAACCTCTCGAACTTTTTCCCCGTACTGTTTGAGAGAGTAGCCACCTAAAATGTTGGAATAGCTGGCATCAATTTTACTGCCAGAACCCCCAAAGTGTTTCTGTGCTACTCGCTCAATTAAGCGATCGCCCTTGAACACCTGCCCAGTTTTAGGGTCAATTTCCTGTTGGCTGCTGACTAAGTTCTCAGCTAGAGAATTTTGCAAGAGTTTATCCTGAACAGCAGGAGGAAAATATTGGAAGAGTTCCTCTCTTGTAGGTTTTTGGCCTTTGTTGACGTTCAGGAGAAAGTTAGCCCCCCCTGGAATTGAACTGACAGCACGCTGCACGTCTTCCCGGTAGCTCATCAACTGATAGCGACCGATCGCCCGCCCGCAGTTGCGAGATCCTTCAGTACAAACCATCTCACCGATCGCTTCGTAGTCACCACTACCTGCACTTTCCAAATTGGCGATTCCTTCGGAAAGCTTTGCTAACGCCTCCCCTAATGAAGCCACATCCACACCGCTAACGTAAGTTGCGGGGCGCGCGCACTCTCGCTTGAATTCAGGTAGAGGCTGAGCTGGCAAAGCGTTTTTTTTAGCTTGATTTGAACTCAGCGGTTTTGAAGGTTTTGTTTCAGATACCACGCCTTTTGAACGCGAAATACTGTTAGAAGAACCGCCCTCCAATCGACCGACAAACATAGGCGAATTAACGCTGTAACTGAGAAACGGAACCGGGCCAATAATGTAAGGCGATTTGCCGCATGGCAAACTAAACCTGAAGTACAGAGCCGTGTCAACAGTATCGCTGGTTTCTGACGGTTCCATTACCACTACTTTAAAGACTTCCCCAAAAGGATGCCGGCCCGTCGGTTCCCAACCGCTCAAACAGCCAGAACCGCCTCGCACTTCCTGGTATTTGCCACTAATCCACTGCTTGCCTTCTAGTGGCCCTGTGGCGCGGCGACCGGCGTTTTCCATATCGTCGAGTTCGATATAAGCGCAATCTTTCTCGCACGCTACCGCAAATCCTTCTACATCAGAACCGGAAATTGTGTTATTGCGCTTGCTCTCGTACCGACTGTAAATCATGTCAATTCGCATAACTGCGCTGCCAATGGACGCAATAGGAACCGGAAAACTAGAAAGCGGGACTTGACTGAGCAGCGGAATATTGCTGATGAGTTCCTCTGACCAGCCAGAGAACTGTTCTAAATTTACGCTATTAAGGTTGGGGATTTGGGCGATCGCAAACTCAGATAGGTCAATTTGGTTAAGTTTTGCCTGCGCTAGTTGCGGTACTTGTTTTACAGCTTGACCAATTGGCAATTGGCTGATGTTAGGGTTCACTCCGGCTATTTGAGAAGATAAAGAAGCAATTGGAGGAACATCGCTCAATTGAAATTGGCCCAGATTCGGAACAATTTCAGCCAAGTGACCGACTGTTTGCTTACCCGCTAAGGGAAATGCTGACAAGCTGATATTCTCTAAATTGATATCCCCTAATGCCAATTGTTCAATTGCTTGCAAAGACAGAATTTCAGGTTTTACATCGTTAATGTCACCCAGCTTCAAGATGTTGTCAACAGTAGTGTCGGCTTGCCAGCTTCGACCGCCAGAACTTCCAGAACTAGCAACGGCGGGCAGGGAACTAAAGGTAATCTGGCTCCAATCTGGCAGCAAAACTCTAGATTGTTCTTTTTCCCAAATTTTAGTAGGTAAGGAACTAGCGCTAGCAATTGATGGAAAGCTTAAGAAAGTAATGCAGATGAAAGCACAAATTAGGCAGAGTGTACTGGCAGCTATTAAAGCCGAGCCTACCTGGCTTATTTTTTTTAACTGCTTTGGACTGTTCATGGGAATCCTATTGATGTTAACTAAAATTAGGCAAAAAAAACTGCTCTATTCTTTCTAATTTGGAAAAACTTTCAACTGTTTTTAAAACATTACGAAAAATAGAGCAGTATTGCAGAAATTACCCATCAGCTAAATCCCTCTCCCCCTCTCTCCCCCTCTCTCCCCCTCTCTCCCTCTCGCCCTCTCTACCTTTCTCCCTCTTTTCCTCTCCATTTTAGGAATTACCCAAAAACCCGGTTTTTCTATGTAATTCCGTCATTTTAGGTTGAGGATGAGAACGAGAAACTGGGTTTTTTAGGTTGATGCGTCCTGGACTGCATTTCTCCATCTTCGCTTTTTTCTTTAATCAAGCTCCAGCTCAAGCTGTGGATTCGGGCGGACTGCTGAATCTGTCCAAGGAGTATCTGCTAGGTTGGACAAGTCATACACATTTTCTTGGTAAGCGTTGTCAAAATTACCTTGACGAACTTCTTTAGATGACGAGTAACCGACAGTCAAATCCGGTGTCGATTCGTAACCAGAGTTGTTATAGCCGGAATTAGGTTCAATCGATGAATTATGCATGGTTTTTATGAGTTTATGTGGTGAACAATTCCAATTTAAATCGCATCTAGTTCCTGCAACTTCATTCCTATGAGCGATTTTGTTCAGTAAAAATTACCCCCTCCACATGGAGGGGGCAGCTCTATGAAAGTTACCTAACGGCTCTCAGCACTGGGCTATTCTACGAAGTCGAGAAAAATGTCTTTTAAGAAAGTGACAAAGTGCGATCGCGCACTAAATTCTCTGATTTGTCAGTAATCGCGGTGTAAGAAACCGAATTCTAACCCGAGAGCGCGTTTCATCTAATAAAATTAATGCCCCTGATTCAATCTCTGACTCAAATTTATGCAACACTTCCACAATTAAACTCTCTCTATTGGCAGGCAGTACGCCTTGAATACGCACTTGCATTACAAGGAGTTAGCCGCGACTGAAAATGTCTTCTATGTCCCGTGAACCATGCAGAACACGAATTACATCTATTCCATTTTCAATTTCCCGGTAGAACACCACATAGTTCCCAATCGGAAAGCTGTGCAACCCAGCTAACAGTTCCTCACGCCTTCTGCCCAATCCTGGATTACGTGCCAAGGTTTGCAGTTTTCCTTCAACGCGATCTAAAAACTCGTCAGCCCGATCTAAACTATCATCAGCGATGTAGTCCCAAATATCTAGCAAATCCAGTTCAGCACGCGGGCGTTTAACGATCGTGGCCATTACTGCGGTTTCCTCCGCCGACGCTGCCGCGCTTTTGCCTTGATTGCTGGCATATCCAAGGGAGTTGCTTCACCGCTGTCTAGCCCTAGCTGAATTTCCTGCCGCAATTCCTGCAAGCGAGTTTGCTGGAATTGTTCCCGTTCTTTCAACAGGCGCAACCCTTCACGGATTACCTCGCTAGCAGAATAATACAGTCCGCTTGAGACTTTCTCCTGGACATACTGCTCTAACTCTGGTGTCAAAGACACGTTCATGCCTGAGTCCTCCTGTAATTTGGGCTATTCCATTTTCGCCTTAATAACAGGGAATAGCAATCGTTGTTATTATTGTACTAAAAAACTCGCTCTTGTATACAAGCGAGTTGAGCAATTTCTCAAGTAACTCTCGCGATCGATCGAAATGAACCAATAGACATCTCCAAAAATGAATCTGAAACCCTTATCCTGCTTAGACTTATCTGTAATTTATGGAGATGTATAATCATGCCCCAAGTGGGTTTCCAACTAATCCGAATTTACAATGATTACCTACAGTTGACCTGGAGAGATCAATCGTACCCAATATTTTGAGCAAGTTCATTTTTCCAACCGCGATCGCGCTCGCATCGCTGAAAACTTTTTGTGATCGTGCAATGAAACTGCTAACTGCACAAGACATACTCCAGCGTTACTCAGAATACCGGACATATTCTGCATTTTTTATTAATTGTTCATTAAGTCCAAGCAAATCACTTGGTTTGGTGCGAGAACACCTCCGACTTTGATTACTTGCAGCTCTCCGGTTTCGTCGGGATATTGTCCTTTAACTTGAGCAATTGCTGCATCTAAACTAGATGCCTGAGCAATATACACCTTCTCAAGAGCACTTAGTACCCAAATAGGTTTGGGCCACTTATGTCGAGGTTGGAGAATTGAATAGTGAATCACTTGACCAGTGTACTGAACAATTTGCTCGATCGCAGTTTCCGAACAAAACTCCCCCAATTCTGACTCAATACATTGTTTGAGTTCTTTCGCAGGAATTTGCTCAAAAACTGATTCTAAGAGCATTAATGTCGGTCTTGTCTGCTCTAATTGAGTGTGTTCCTGCACGACTAATGACTCTACGAAACGACTCACCTGGTTAATGATTGAGTCAAAATCTAGCTCCATCAATAAATGACCTAAATACTCCCTTAACAAATTTCTTAGCTTTTCATCAGAGATATTGATACCGCAGGTTTTCAGATAAACTGAAGGTTTATTACCCAAATTCCGACCGCAGCCAACTTCTCCATTAGCTGCATCTTCTGCTTCTATCAGTTCCATCAAGTGCGGATAACTGGTTGTATCATCTATTGTGGATTGGGGCTGGGAGGGAATTGAGTTACTCATCTGTCTGTCCTTAATGTTTCAAAGTAATTAAGATTGTCGGGTTCTTCAGGATCTGGACCGCAGTCTAGCAACCCCACTTTCAACTTTCTGTGACATCTCTCCGACAGCCAAGGACGGAGCTTCTAAGAATCACTTCTTAGATTTCCTAGTTATTCCCTTACGGGGTTTCGACTTTGACCTAGATTGAGACATCTCAACCCCTGGCAAACCGTCTGCATAGGCGCTTTGGATTCCCGACTGTCCATCGGTACTAATCAGAGTTATTCCTCTATTTCTGATGACTTGACTGCTAGCCACATCTCGATCTGTTGTGTATCCACAACTAGGACAACAATGAACTCTAACACTCAAATCCTTTCTCACCTCCGCACCACACTCAGGACACTCCTGAGAAGTCCCCCTGGCGCTCACTTCACCAAAGAATTTGCCACGCTTCCAACACACGTATTTGGTGATAGTTCGGAACTGTCCAAATCCAGCATCAAGCATCTGTTTCCCGAACATCCCTTTGGCAATAATTCGGTAATCCAAGTCTTCCATGAAGACCATATCACCTGCCCCGCAAAGGGCATGAGCTTGTTTGAAGTGAAAATCTTTACGGGTATTATCAATTGCGTGGTGAATTCTAGCAACTTTAATGCGCTGTTTCTCGTAATTTTTAGACTGCTTCTTTTTCCGAGTAAGTCTGCGTTGCAGCAATTTCAGCTTGCGGAGCATAACTTTCAAGAACTTGGGCGGTTTTACGATCACCCCGTCACTGGTTGCTAAAAACTTTTCAAGCCCAACATCTACTCCAATCGGATGACCTTGTGGCATTGGATTGGGAACACTGACATCACATTGGATGTTGATAGAAGCGTACCAAATATCCGCTTTATTAATTATTCGGACTTGCTTTACTACAAACCCCTGTGGGATTGGGCGATGCAGGTTAATTGGAATCAACCCCAATTTTGGTAAGGCAATATGTACGACCGTCACAGGATTCTGCTTGAACTGGGGAAACAACAAAGATTTGAATTGCCTAAACTTCTTGAATCGAGGGAAGCCATGCCCAATTTTTTGAAATCCCTCCCATGCTCGGTGTAATTGCTTGAGCGCTTGCTGCAACACTTGGCTTGGTACTTCACCCAATCGGGGAAATACTTTTTTGGCACTTGGCAAAGCATTAAGCTGTTTTACTTCGTTAGGGAAGGTTAACTCAGCAGGCATGATGTATTCATGACTGATGGAGCATCTGTCAACCTGGCATTTCCGGCTATTGCACCAGTCCTTAATTTCCCGCAGCCCATAGTTATAGGCAACACGACAAATATCCATCCACTCTTTCAGCGCTTGCTTTTGATTGATATTCGGATAGATTCGATAGCTGTAATTCATGGTTAACATTCCACTATTTTAACATATATCGATATTCTTTCACTATTTTTATGAACGGAACTAATTATGAAACCTAATCCGCTAAACAAACAGAAAATATCAACCGCTATGCCAACTTTTTTGACCTCCGATAAACTTAAGATAGCTCAGTTGAATGTTACACTTAAAACTCCTTACCAATTGATCGATACTGCTTTCAATCTTGAAACAGCCCTTCAACCATTCCAACAAGCAAAAATCATCGGTATAGACTGCGAAACAACAGGGCTTGACCCCTACAAAGCCAAAATTAGATTGTTACAACTTGCCATTCCTGACCATCCAGTAATCATTGTAGATTTATGGGCAATTGAACCGAGTTCCCTCGAACCATTACGCTTGCTCCTAGCCAGTCCTGCACTGAAGGTAGGTCACAACCTCAAATTTGAATGGCAAATGCTCGCTTTTGCCGGACTGGAACCATCCAAACCTTTTTTCGATACCTATTTAGCTTACCGAGTGCTGACGGCTGGACTAAAATGCCATTTGTCTCTAGAGGCTGTCACTGAGAATTTGTTGAAACTAAAGCTAGACAAAACGCAGCAAGTTAGCGATTGGTCGGGAAATTTAACACTCGCTCAACTGCAATATGCTGCTACCGATGCTGCAATTTTACTCCCGCTGGCTGCTGCTTTGCAACAAAAATTGAAAGCTTCTAAGCTTTGGAAAACTGCTTTATTAGAGTTTGCTTGTCTGCCTGCGGTGGCTTCTATGGAACTCAACGGAATGCTTTTAGATAGAGAACAGTGGAGAGTTTTGGGAGTGAAGCTCTGTCATCAACGCGACTCTCTTTTAAAACTAATTAATTCGCAACTCCATCGACCTAACCCTCACCAACAAATCTCTCTGCTGCCCGAATTTACGGATATAATTAATCCTCGCTCTCCCAAGCAAGTCTTAGCCGCTTTGCAAGAAAAAGGCATTCCTGTTACTTCCACCAACTCTCAACATTTAATTCCTTTGCAAGGCGAGTATCCCGTTATTCAAGCACTGTTAGAATACCGCAGTTTGTCGGCTCGTATCGATACTTTTGCTTTGGTTTTACCTGAACGCATTCACCCGATTACAGGGCGCATTCATCCCAATTGGTTTCAGATTGGTGCTAGGTCAGGACGGTTTAGTTGTCGAGAGCCAAATTTAACGAATATCCCCAGAGATAAGGAAACCCGACAGTGTTTTAAAGTAGCACCCGGTTGTGTCCTGCTGAAAGCCGATTACAGCCAGATTGAACTGCGGATTATGGCGAAGGTTTCGGGCGATCGCACGATGGTGAAAGCCTACTCTCAAGGTGAAGATTTGCACTCTCTGACCGCTTCTTTGGTGCTGGCAAAACCCTTATCGGAAATTACTCTCGAAGACAGACAGCTCGGTAAAATTATTAACTTCGGTTTAATTTATGGCATGGGAGCACAGAAATTTAAGAATATGGCTCAAGCAGAGCATGGAGTCACTTTAACGCTGCAACAAGCTTCACACTTTCGTAAGAAGTTCTTTGAATCCTATACAGGTATCAAACAATTTCACGCCAAAGTTCGGAGCGCCTGGAGCCGAGGTCTTCGAGAAAGTCGCACTGTCTTAGGCAGAAGGAGATTATGGTCAAAAGATACTAAACCGCTGCTTAACGAAATGCTAAATAACCCTATTCAAGGGATGAGCGCTGACATTACTAAACTCGCTCTTGCTCTACTTTTTCTGCCTCTGAGCAGCACTGGTGGTAAACTGATTTGTGTCGTTCACGATGAAATTTTAATAGAGTGTCCTCTTGAAGAAGTGAGGCCAGTTAAAGCCTTGCTTAAAAAATGTATGGTGAGAGCCGGGAATAAGTTTCTCTCTCCGATTCCTTGCGAGGTAGAAATTAAGGTGATGGAAAGTTGGGGAGGATAAACCCGCCCGACCCCACGAAAAATCCCCTGATTGACATTGCTGCAAGATATCAGGGAGATCGAACTTGATATATAGCGGTTCTCAAAAAAGTGAGGTATGCGTGCGATGCCTATGCCCTATGCCCTATGCCCTATGCCCTATGCCCTATGCCCTATGCCCCATGCCCTATGCGTACCTCATGTTAGTGAGAAAGGCTATAAGTGATTCAAACCTAGCAGTTGGCTCTCGCCTGAGCCGGCTCAGGCTGCTGAATGATGAAACCGCAGCGACATAAAGATGAACCGAATCACGAAGATGCCCGCCACGATCCAAGTTCCCCCAGACACTTCCTTGGCTCTACCTTGGCAGGTTTTCACAATCGGATAGGCAATAAATCCGATCGACAACCCTTCCGCGATCGAATAAGTCAATGGAATCAGAAATATCGTCAGAAACGCTGGAATCACTTCCGACATATCATCCCAGGGAATTTCTTTGAGCTCGGCTAACATCATCGCGCCCACAATCACCAACGTCGGCGTTGTTGCAAAAGCCGGAATCGCTTTAAACACCGGAATAAAAAACAGCGACAGCGCAAATAATCCAGCTATAACTAAAGCAGTAAATCCAGTTCTACCGCCTTCGGCAACACCTGCAACTGATTCAACATAAGTCGTCACGCTCGACGTACCAAATATCGGACTGATTGTGTTGCCAATAGCATCTGCCATCAGTGCTTTATTGGCACGCGGCAACTCGCCATCCGGGCCGATATAACCTGCCCGCATTCCCACACCAGTTAACGTCCCGATGGTGTCAAAAATATCCACAAACAGAAACACAAACAGCACTGCAATCCAGTCAATAAAATTCTCGGAGTTCAGATTAGCAATTCCCAGAAATGCTTGACCAAAAATGTCTTTTGGCAGTTCTGGTAGCGCAAAAAATCCTTGAGGTGGGGGTGAAACTTTGAACAGCCAAGCCCAAATTGCAGTTCCAAAAATTCCAAATACTAACGCACCTCTGACGCCCCGCACCACCAATCCGGCTGTCATCGCTAAACCCGCCACAGCCAGTAGCGTGTTCGGTTCTGCTAAACTGCCAAACGCCGTTTTTGTGGCTGGATTTGCTACAATCAATCCGGCTCCTCCATTAGCAACATCTCCTGACATCCCGATGTAGGCAATAAACAAGCCAATCCCGCCTGCGGTTGCGTGCTTGAGCGACTTTGGAATTGCCGCGATCAATAACTTACGTACATCCGTCAGCGTCAGAAGCATAAAAATTAACCCCTGAACAAACACGCACGACAGCGCTAACCGCCAATCGATTTTCAGTCCGATGACAACTGAGAAAGCGAAAAAGGCATTCGTTCCCATTCCAGGCGCGAGCCCGAACGGATAGTTTGCTAAAATTGCCATGCAGAAGGTTCCAATTGCCGACGACACAGCGGTTGCTACAGCTAATTGCGAAAACAAATCTCCGGGCTGTTGTAGAAAAATCGCGTTTGACAGAATAATCGGATTGACGACTAAGATATATCCCATCGTCATGAACGTGGTGATTCCCGCGATCGTCTCTGTTTTGAAATTGGTTCTGTAGAAATCAAACTGAAAGAACTCTGCCAGTGCTGCTTGCCAACCTGTGTAGGATTGCTTTGGTGGAATTGGTTTTTGAAATTCTAAATCAGCGCTCATGGTTTGGATCTCCGAAATTTAATTGAGATAGGAGTTAGGCGGTAAACGATCGTCCTAGATGCAATGCCGCCAATCCTTTGCGATAGGCGATCGAGCTTTTATCCCCGGCAATGTGGACTTCATCTTGCAGCGCGCGAGGTAAATCTTCGGGATACTGTTCTTCAACAATGTCCTTATCTTCGCCAAACACTTGATGGTTAAAGTCCAGCGTGTCTTTCCGCGGTGCATCTTTGTCAAAATTGCGGCCTCTGGGCACTACCCAAGTGCGTTTTGCGGGCCCAAACCGGACAGGCAGCATTCAGGATGTGTAACTGCCCGTTCCCAAAGGTAACGCTTAACTTCGCTGTGAACGGCAGCCACACTTCAAACAATCGACGCCACTTAAACCCAGGCGGACTCAGATGTTTTAGATTGTGCCGATAGTTGCTCACAGTGCTGACATCATCAGCGCGAAACCCGTGCGGTAGTCGCCGGGCGGGATAATCTGGCACTTCTGGATTTTCGCCCTCGCCAAAGGATTCGGTGTGAACAAACGTAAAATGACTCGCATCCCGAAAGCCTTCGACTTGACGACTTGCGGCAGCTTCGTGAGCCACGCTGGCTGGCAGAACCTGAATATAGTCTGGATCGTTACATTCATGAAAGTATGGAACCTGAATATAGTCTGGATCGTTCCATTCCTGAAAGTATGGAAAATGCACTGAACCTTTACCCACGAGCCTTACCCACACTAAACCATAGCGTTCGGTGACAGCGTAAGTCGTCAATTTCAGCCGATCGGAAATTGCGACATCCGGTTGAGCGGGAATACGGGTGCATTGACCGCTTTTGTCGTAGCCGACGCTGTGATATTTGCATTGGAGTTCATCGTTCTCAACCCATCCCAAACTCAGAGGAACACCGCGATGCAAACACAAATCCCGTGCTGCAACGATCGAGCTATCGGAATGTCGAAACAGCACGAGACGTTCATCGAGTAGCTTTGCAGCAAATGGTCGATCCGTGACTTCATGCGAGAACGCGATCGGATACCAAAACGGCGCAAGGGCTTTCCCATCAGTTTCACTAAAGGTGCAGTTTCGAGGCAATACAAACGCAGAATTGCACGATCGTTCTTGTGTAGTGTGCATAATCCTGTATACGAAATACCGCTGAAGCTTAAGATATTAGAAAGCTTACTTCTGTACGATTTACTACATACCCCTCTTTTGTCAGTTTCGGCAGAAAATAATCTGGGATGGTTATATCATAAGACTTTTACCAAAAACCTTGATTTCAGCCATTCTGTTAGAAAATAAATGCTCAAATCCTTAATATATCTACAGTTGAAAATTTGGTGGTCATTTTTAATTTCCCAGAGTGACAAAAGAGGGATAATTATCACTGTTAGTAACCAAGCGGCAAATATCGTTGGCAAGTTATCAAAATGCGCTATTGCCATGCTGCACCAAGCTGAATATAGCGTTATCAGGCAAGAGGGAGAGCGCGGCTACACAACCAATGCTTTAACTGTACCGCTTGAACCAGAAACAGGTTTAACTTGGCAGGGAGTAAAACTATGCCTTGAAAATTGCGGCTACCGCGTCCAAGTTAAGTCTTAGATTACTTATACAATAAGCCGTGCATCTGGTTAATAACAAATGCACGGCTTATTATTTCCCAGACAGTCCTGGACGCAACGCCACCACCACAAACGGGGGGATTGCCCGCTATTTCAGGCTTATTCAGAGGCTGGGCGTAAGTCCTGCTATAGAAAGTGCCATAAAACTTTTGCGCTAATTCTATCAACAGTCAAAACTTTTTGGCTCACCAACAAACCCATGCTATTGCTGTGAATAATACACTCAAGTTTTATCGTAAGCAGGTGGCTGATACTCGAATAATTCTTGCTCTGCCGCCGCAAATTTAGACTGATCGCCCCCAGAAGCAGGCCGAGCAAAGGACGCTTTGTTGCGAATCCCCTGGATATCTTCAGAAGAACGCTCAGACGATAGCACAAATTGAGTTCTCTGATAACGCAGATCGGTCAATTCAATTTTACCAGGTCGCGCTTCACAATAAGCTCGTTCGGCACAGCGTTTAACTGCGATCGCAATTTCAGCACTCGTTGCTCCGGCATAATCAGATAGTAGCGAATACCACTCTCTGTCGCTCCAAAGATTCTCTTTTCCTTCCCCAAACTGCTCTGGGAAATACTTAGCTAAGTGCAAATTGAAAATCTCATAGCGAGCGCCGCTGTGTGGCAAATCCACAAACCAGATTCCGCCGTCGTCAAATCTGCGGATAAGTTCAGCCGGCAGCATTTCTAAGCGGTTTACAGTAGCTAACATTAACACGGGGCTTTCATGCTCCTGCATCCATGTGAGCAATTTCTGCGACAGCCGTCTAGCTACACCGCCATCAGCATTTGATTCCCAGCCAGAAAAACCCTTGTCAAAATCGTCAAAAAACAACACGCAGCCGCCCAAATTATCGGCTGTATCCAGCATTTTGCTGAGAGCGCGATCGGGATTAGAGGAACCTAGAATATTGCCCCAACTTGCTGCTAAAAGCGCATAACCTAGCTTCTTAGCAGCTAGCTTTGCACTCAAACTTTTGCCCGTCCCCGGCGGCCCCCACAGCAGCATTCCTTTGGGAGGTCTGAGGTGATATTTCTTGGCATCAGCTTCTGACAGCTTTACGACTTCGCTCAAATAAGCGTCTAATAAATCTAAACCGCCAGCATGAGGCACGTCTGGAGAAGCAATGAACTCCAACCCCTGGTCTCGAAGTTGCGATATTTTATGCTCCAATACCAACTGTGCGATTTGGACAACTGAAGCGGTCACAGAGAGCGATCGATCTAACACTAATTCTATTTCAGCCTGTGGCAGCCCTAGACTAGAAACAGCCAGCCGTTTTTTAGCAGCTACCGCATCTGAACCAAAATCAAGGGAACAATTGCGATCGCAAAACTTATCTACAAGAACTTCGACTTCAAAGCGATCGGGTAACGGACATTTTAGCAGAGGAATTAATGGACTTAGCTTTGATGGCAGTTGGATGTACTCGCCCAGCAGTACCCAATATTGGTTGGCCCAACGCCCTTTCAGCTCAAAGAATGCGTTAGCCAATTGAGAATAACGGCGGACAAGAGGCTGTTCGCTACTGCCTGACTCCAAAATATCCTCTAACAAAAAGATACCGGGGCAGTCATTTTCCAGCAGAAATTGCAGGACATCACTCTCGACAGATAGCTCAGTTTTGCAGAGGACGCATTCACTATTATACATCTGAGGAAAAGTATCTGAAACGCTTGTCCTGCCTGAATAACAACCTAAAATTGGGAGATGTTTATCGAAACACTGCACCTGTTGAAGAGTTGACTGCACTTGTTGAAGAGTTGACTGCACCTGTTGAATAGTTGCATAACCGGGATTCCAATAATAAACAGGTAAAGAACACTCATTAGCGTACTGATGAAATGATGACAAGATTGTTTGGCGATCGGCACTGTAATATTCGATAGCCACAATTGGAGTTTGAATAACTCTTAAATTAGACAAATTATTGAAAACTTTCATGCGTTATATACAACTAAATACAGGAGATTTAACATAATAATTTAACTAACGTAATTAAAATTTAACTTCCTGCTAATGAGCGAAATACGCCCCCTCAACTGGAGGGGGTAATTGTGCCTAACGGCACTCATTAATTGATGTTATGCAAGTTAAATTGTCAATCATGGCTACAACTAAAAAACAAACCGCAGCCACTCCAAATCGCTCTCAGTCACCAGTGCCTGCTAAATCTAAATCGCCCGAAAAGCAGAACAGTAAAACAGTCGGCAGTAACAATGGAGCCAAATCAAAACCTCAACCTAACCTTAGCTCCGAGCAACTTGCTGTCGAGCTAGTCAAACAAATTCGCAATACAATTCATAAGAAGTACGGTGTGACAATTCAGCGTCGCGATAGCCGTATTTCGACAAAGGTTGGCCACGCAATTCGCGAAAAACTGGGATTGGATATTCAAGCTCAGTTGAACAAGCGCAACGGCAATGGCAATGGTAAAAAGTTCGACTGGCAAGATTGGAACAATACTGTGTTTCCCAAGCTAGTTGGCCGGCCCGATGAACTCAAGTATGATGTCGAAGTTGTTGCCTTAGCAATGAGCCAACTTTACGATACAATTGCTGACAACCCGCAAGCTGCCATTGCCGATTTAATGGAGTTCAATGCTCAAAGCTTAAAGCGTCGCAATGAGTTAGCTAAATCCTCTGAAGAAGATACTGAAGAACTCGATGAGGATGACGAACTTGATGATGATGATGAAATTGATGACATACTCGATGAAATTGATGAGGAGGACGAAGACTCCGAAGGCGATGACGATGAGGATGACGACGATGATGACGATGATGAGGATGATTTTAGTCTAGACGAAGACGAGGAATTTGAGGAAGACGACGAATAATCGCTAAAGTTTGATTAGAAAGCTCTGCTGAAAAAGCAGAGCATTTTTTTGCCTCTATCGAGGCTTTTTCCACGAATTGCGATTCATTTAACAAGGGGAGGGGGAGGGGGAAGGGGAAGGAACGGAAAGGGTAGAAAAACTTGGGACAAGGGTAGAAAAACTTTAGTAAAATCGCGTCATTACTAAAAAAATTATGGGTCTTCATTACCTGGTATGCTAATCTCGGCTTATTTACCGTCAAACCATTGCCCGGAAAGCCAAAAATGGCTAAAAAATCTAACAATAATAGATTTTAGGCTCAATCCCTTGCCAGCTAACGATATGAGCGCAAATCAGCATACTAAGTAATGAAGAGCCAAAATTATCCTTCCCCTTCCCCTTCCCCTTCATTTCAGGGTAATGATTGTCGTCACCGTCCGAATCAGGACGCTCTGAGAAGCAGACCCAACAAATTCACAATCAAGGAAATTTTGACCTTGGTTGTGAATTGGATTTTACCCACCCACCCACCCACTAATTTTTTTGAATTAATTGTAATTAGCAGACTGTCGTCGCTTTAGTTGTGAAGAAAAAACACGCTTGAGGGTTAATCATGGCTAATCGCAAATCCGCTCCAACTCCGATGCAGAAGCAATTTGCAGAAACTCTTGAAGAACAGCGCTTCGAGATGTTTTTGCACGTTGCCCGCGAGTTAACGGGACGTGCCAAACAACGACAGTTGCAGAAAGGTAAAGCTCTTGACTGGGAAGCGTTCAATACTTGGTTTAACAAGCAATATGAAAGCTACTCGGCTGACGAGATGCTTGAAGAAATCTTGAGCAACGTTTACTGGCTTTCATCTGAGCAAGCAGTGATTGACTTGCACTTCCGTTATATCGAATCGGCAGTCAAAGCTTCTCATAAGAAAAAGGCAACTGACGATAATGAAGAGATTGATGATTTTGTCAAGTAATCAATGACGACCCCCGATAAAGGGGATAAAATCCTGCTCCAAGCAGGATTTTATTTGCCCACCCACCGCACCAGTTACCTTTGCGATATTTGCGATCGCATTATCAGAAGACTTTAGTAAGGTTTTGATATTAAACGCGAGCGCGTTTGAGAGATGTTCCACTTGCAATTTATAATCATGTATCAACCTATTCAGCATTTTCTCACCCTCGCAATTGAAACTGTGGTAATTTTTGGTTACGGTGGTTTAATTGTTCACTATATCGCTACGCTGTTAGCATCGAAGCGGATGAATCCTTCTGAAAAACTCTCAGCAGAACTTGCCCCAGATTTTGTGCCTCTTCTCCATGAAATTGCTTCCTTTCCTGCTGTTGCAGAAGAATGTGCAGCAACTCCAGAACCCACAGAAGAACAGCGCCTCACATCTTCGCTACAAGTTCAAGCCGAATTTGCTTCTAATATTCAACTCGATACCGGCACATTGAATCGGTCTTTCATTCAAGTCGATAGCCTCACTCTCCGACAATGCCGCACTGTTATTCGAGCGCTCAATTCCACTGTCCCACGAAGTGAGCATATTCGCCTTAAAATTAACAAAAAAGATGTACCTGCTGATTCGTTAAAATTTCAAATCAAGAAGCACTTTGAGCATCGACCGCAGCAAGTTGTCTCCCTAATTAAGCAAATTTTGAGAGCTAGTTAGAATGCTCGGAGAATCAACGACTAAATTAGTGTTCTTTTTCAAAAAAACTTCTGGTAACGAGTTGATAGAAAGTTTTCTCGATCTAACTCTCCCTTTCCAGATCGGGCGATTAGTTACTTTTTTCACCGCCAAGGGGAATCAGACCCCTGCCAATCTGTTCGATCAATTCGTTGAGGCTCAATCCTCGTTCAATGGCGATCACACCGCACGAATTTCCTCCATCCTACCGACGTTACCTGGATATAAGCTACATAGCAGAATATCTGCCGGCAGCGAAGATTTTTTGTGCGGTTAATTGCAAGTCGGGAAAGATTGATGAAATAAGCCGATCGTCATTTTGTTGAAACAACTGTTTTTGATACTCGTCTTCTCGCAGCGTACAAATTGTAACTGTCGGCTGTTTGGGTTTGCCAATATATTCTCTGCCACCAATGCCCAAATAGTCAACAATCCAATACTCAGGCACTCCAAGCAGGGCATAATCTTCAACTTTGCGAGCGTAATCGTTCTGCCAGTTGGTGCTAACGACTTCAGCAATCAGTTTAATTGAGGAACCTGATGTAATTACAGGTTCTTGTTGCCACAAAGGTTCATTAATTAGTCGAGTTTGGTCTAATACAAGCACATCGGGGCGAAAGGCTGTTGCTGTTCCTAATAGTTTGATGAGACAGCGAGGAGGGATAAGGTAGGGTAAATCCAGGGGGTCAATTTCTACATTTAGTTTTCGTCCCAAAAACCCGGAGACTTGTTCGTGGGGCCCTGTTGGTTCCATTTGGGTTAATTCACCATCAATTAGTTCGTAACAATCGCTGTCGCCGTAGTTGGTAATAAATTCATCAACAGTTATAAGTTTTGGAGGTGATTGAACCATTATATTTATTTATTCCTGATAAATTTACACGGAAAGATTCCGCAAATTTTAACATTGTTACCGATAAAAACCCCGTTATTACTATTAATAAAACTTTTAGTAACGAGTTGATAGAAAGTTTTTTTATCTAACCTCCCTTTCCATATCTGGCGATTAGTTACTTTTTTCACCAGTGTCAAGGGGAATCAGACCCCTGCCAATCTGTTCTATCAATTCGTTGAGACTCAATCCGCGTTCAATGGCGATCGCGCGAATTCCTTCCCATCCTACCGACGTAACCTGGATATTTCTTTGCTTCTTGGGTTCTTCATAGCGAGGTTGTCCCCCAGAGCGGTTGAGGTTGGCTAATGAGTTGGGATGGGGATGGATTCCTTTCCTAGGTGGCATAGCGTCGATAGCATTTCCTTTTTTTAACTATCTTCGCATTTTCTGGAGGATTCTCGACGATAACTATGTTAGTGTTGAATAGTTCAAGGAAATTTCTGCCCGCGCTTCGCCGCTTGCGGAGCACAGGAGTCAGCGCGGGCGAGCCTTGCATTCAACAAACTCGCCAGGAATGCGTCAAATGCAATCAGAAGCAGACGATCGGGAGCCGCAAGCGTTAATTGTTTTGCCGGGGGGTATTGGAGGGTGTACCTCCTGTGCTGCGAAACAACTGCGAATCGACCCCGAATTTCAATCTCTCAATCCTCCCCTGAGTAAAGACGAAAAAGCCGCCCTGCAAGCGAGCATTCTGGAGGAAGGATGCCGCGATCCGTTAGTAGTCTGGGCCGAGGAAAAGCTTCTCATCGACGGGCACAACAGGTTCGCCATCTGTACCGCGCACGGCATACCATACAAAATTGTAGAGATGTCTTTTGACAGTCGGAATGCAGTCAAGGTCTGGACGATCGCCAACCAACTGGGACGGCGCAGCTTGACGCCAGAATCCGTTAGCTACCTGCGCGGCACCTGGTACGAGCTGACCAAGGAATCTCACGGGGGCAAGCGTTCGGCAAACTGTCAAAATGACAGTTTGACAGACAAAATATCGCCAGATAGAGCAAGCTGTCAAAATGGCAGCTTGACAGACAAAACAATGCCAGATGAGGCAAGCTGTCAAAATAACCACTTGACAGACAAAATATCGCCAGATAGAGCAAGCTGTCAAAATGGCAGCTTGACAGACAAAACAGCACGAGAGTTAGGAGAACGGTTCAAAGCTTCCCCCAGAACGATTTACCGGGATGCCCAATTTACTCGAGCTGTGGATGCTCTCAGTTTTATTGGAGGAGACGAAGTGAAGTGGAAAATACTGAATCGCTCTGCTGGGCTGACCAAGAAGCAGGTCATCGCTTTGGCAAACGACACTCGCAGCAATCCGGCTCAGGTTGCCAAAACTTTACAGGGGCGCGACAAAAAAGTAAAACCTGAAGGCGAACCTAAGATCGCCCACCACCTGACGCTTAAAATTGGTTCCTTGGTGGAAGTGTACGCGCCCGATCGCCAAGACGTTAACGGCCGATTGGGGCGCATTCAGTCAGTGGGCGAGAAAACAGCTACCGTGTGGATGCGACACATCCCTACCGTTACCATGCACTTGCATACCTTCAAACACTCAGCTCTCACCGCCCGGCCGCTCGAAAATCAACCGGGACTTCAAGAAATTTGCGATCGCACTGGCCGACTTCACCAATTAGGAAATCTAGATCCGTTTGAAGTCGAAATTCTGAACTTGTTAGAAAGAGCAACGGTTCTTACTCCCACCGAATTGCAGTATTTAAAACAGATTGAGAACAGAGACAAGCTTGATTGAGTGCCTCACAACTATTGTTGCTTTTGCCAACAGCAAGAACTTCGGAAATTTTAGTTGATTCAGTTGACAATTCAAACACAGATTCAATCAATTTTTGTTGAGCTGCTAATTGTTGCAGTGAATAACAAGCTATTGCTCGCACTCGCTCAGGAGACTTGCTAGCATTTTTGGCAGCAAACGGTCCCCAGAAAGCACTCAGTACAATCTTAATCTGTTCCGATATTGGGTATGTTTGACTCATCAAACAGTAATCCCAAACCATCTCATCGAATGGGTCGTTTAGTGCAACTAAAACACCCGATATTTGCGACTGCACTTGCTTCTGATTTTGGTCAGGTAACGGCTGATTGTTCAAATTGGCAATCATAGATTTCTCCTGTTAACTACCAGCCGGGAAGTCCCTCGGTATATTCACAGGGGACATATCTGAGCGCTGCGAAGTACCCCGTTGGGAATTACCGAGCGTGATGAAAGGCTCGTCGGATGGAGGAACGGAAGCCGACAATTAGACTTGCCTACTATGAATCAATCTTCGGGAGTATCTTAATTTTCGATGTTCTTTCCAGTGCTAAAATAGTAATTTGATGTTGCATTTTAAACGTACATAAATTATACTATGCAAAGGTCGAAAATAGGAAGTTTAGAAATGCAACTAACTTACAAATACCGCCTCAAACCCACAAAAGCCCAACTAACGACGATAGTGACTCACTTAGAACTTTGTCGCCGACAGTACAACTACCGACTCGGTGAAAGATTTAGATGGTGGGAAGCCACGAGAACGCCCATCAATGCCTGCCCCTTGATTGTTTCGATAGTCCCAATTGAGGAGATTTATAAAAATATTCCTTTGACGAGAGTCCAAACTAGAGACGGCAGGAAAAAGGATAAATCAGGCAATCCTTTGACTAGGAAAGGTGATGTTTTCTCGAACATTGAAGGCGGATTTGTACAGTGGCAGACGATACAACTGGCTGACCTAAAAAACACAAAAAAACTGTTTCCTGATTACAAAGTGTTGGATTCTCAGGTTTTGCAAGATGTCGTCAACAGAGTTGAAACTTCTTTTTCAAACTTTACTACGCCCGACAAGAATGGCAATCGTAGAGGTAAGCCCAAGTTCAAGGGTCTTCACTACTACAAGTCTTTCACATACCCTCAACTAGATAATTTACACATTGTTAAGGATGAACAAAACAGAATTTGTATTGACCTAGCAAAGATAGGTCAAGTGCCGATGGTGTTCCATCGCTCAATACCAACAGGGTTCAAAGTTAAGACGGGCAGTGTTATCAGAGAAGCGGATGGGTGGTACATTTCCTTGACGCTAGAAGATAAGACGGTTCCCGTAACGGTTGCAGAAATTCAACCGACGGTCGAAAATACTGTTGGTATAGATTTGGGAATCACTAATTACGTCTATCTTTCTAATGGTGAAAGAGTGGAAAACCCTAGATTCTTGAGGAAGTCGGCTGAAAAATTAGCAAGGCTTCAAGCGAAATTAGCTGGTAGAATAAAGGGTTCTAAGCCTTGGAAGATTATCAAGGACAAGGTTTCTAAACTCCATCAGTTCGTGGCTAGATCCCGATTAAATTTTCAATTTAAAACGGCACATGAGTTATTCGACAAGTGTAATGTTTTAGTTGTTGAAGATTTGAGTGTTAAAAATCTGACTAGACGTGCCAAGCCTAAAACTGATATTGAGAATGGTAATTTGGTTTATTTGCCGAACGGTCAGTCAGCTAAAAGTGGCTTGAATAAATCCATGCTTGATGCTGCTCATGGGCAATTCGCCAGCGTCCTAAAATATGTCGCCTGGAAATTGGGTAAAAGCATTTTGTTTGTCTCTCCAATAGGAACTTCCCAGCATTGCTGGAACTGCCTCAACAAAGTTCCGAAAGAATTGTCGGAACGGTGGCATTCTTGTCAGTGTGGAGAGTCTTTGGATCGAGATGAAAACTCAGCCAAACTTATTAGAAAGATTGGTCTTAGTTACGAAAGTGGCGGGGGAACTCCGTCACTCAAAAAAGCCTTTGAAAAAAAGGAAAAAGAAGCCTGCGGTCTAACTGTACCCAGTTGACCGTCAGGTTAGTTCACGCTAACTTATTTACATCCCATTCGCGACTTTAGTATTTGCCCTCAAGGAACAAACTTTCGTTCTTGAGGGGAGCGAATCCACAAAGTACAAAATCCTTTTTGTGCAGGTTTACCCTCTACTGTCAGCGTCACCCCCAATCGATTTATCTCAGTTTCACACAATTTTTTGTCACCTTTCTCGCTCAACAAAGCTTGATTCCAGCTCATAAGTTGGCGAGCATATTTCCCTTCATTGCTTGTTGCCCACTGAATTGTATCCGCGTTCTTGCGAGCAAACTGACCCTCTTTGCTCAGCCCCCATTCGAGCGCTACGGCTTGTTCTAAAGTGAGCTGGCGTGGCCCTTTTGGGTCGAGTTCAGGCGCTGGAATGAACCGGGGCACAGCTAACCCGATAAAAGCCCCGATCGCCATTGCCCCTAACACTACCCCGCTCCCAAAAATTACCGACCAAATATCGTGAGCAACTTTCTCTAAAGCTGCTTGTCGCACTAGGGTGTAAACTGAGTTAGAAATGTGGCGATGTTGCACCTTAACAGCCGCTTTTCCCTGCCGTTCTAAAAACTCTCTGCTTTCTTTTTCCCAATTTTCAGTAAGCTGGCGAACTTGTTCCAATTCTTGAGAGATGACAGCTTGAGAATCTTTCAAATCACCTTGCCATTGAGATTGCCAATTCTTGAAAAACTGGTCAATCTCTTGCGGTTTTTTTTCTAACAGCAGTTCGAGTTGACCTGTCGCCAGCAATACGATAAAAAGCGGGTCATTTTTATTGAGGCCATATCGGTAAGCTGTCTGAATGACATGAGAGCGAAATTTGGAGTCTTTTCCCTTGAGTACCTCGCTGATTAGTGACTCAGTATCTCTCTCGTACATGGGAGGGGCCGATAAAGGATCTCGGTTCAGAGCTTCTCTTTCCCTCGAATCATCGTCTATGAGTTCCCAAAACTCCTCTTCATTTAGCTTACTCCCATTTGATTTCAACTTTTCTTCTACTGCATCTTCTGGGGCTGTATCTGGAGAATCGGGCAAACTTTGCGAATTGTCAGCGGATTGTATGGAGTTATTTTTGGCATTATTAAGTCTGCCCTGTTCCCTTGGCGTTTCCAATATCTCGCCAAACTCTTCAGAGTCAACTTCGGAAAGTTTTTCTAAAAGTCGATCGGACATTTAACCTCCTACCTAATCAGAATCCTAATATTTATGCTGTAAGACTTACGCAGTCTCGACGCTTTTTATGGGTTTGAGATTCTTCGTAACACTTGTCAATAGACAGAATTATGTTGCCATGCGTAAGTCCTGTGCTGTTCAGCATCGCGTATTCTATAGAACCCATTTGACATCTATTGCTGTTGCCACAAGCCTTATTACAGATAAATTTCAGCTTTTTTGTTGCCATCCCCACCTGATTTCTCGTCTTGTGGCTATTAAGTTATGCCAGACGGATGATTTGTCTGCTTTATTGTTCAAAAAAAGAGATTAAATGGGTTCTATAGTACGATATCCTTTTCTGGAAATTACAGCCTACTGAGAGTTTACAAACTATTGCTAATTTCGTTGCTCATTCTCTGTCTGCATTTATTTCCTCATTATTTTTTAGTTCGTGTCTATCACTTCTTTTTTATTGCGATTGGGTACGTTGTTAAACAAACCTACATCTTCTATGAGACGGAAACAGTCTTCCAGAAAAGTATGCAATCGCTGCTGACTAATCAAGAAGAATTCAGAGTGTTTCATTGCTTGAGAAAATGACAACCGCTTCGTATCAATAAACTTGCGCTCTCTTGCACTAAGAGCCGGCAAATCTACGACAGGAATTCGGTAATTATTAATGAGCTTGTTCATTTCCTTATGGCTTTGTACGTGCGACCAATCTTTGCACACTCCAAAATTGCGGACAAAAATGTGATTGAGCTGACCTTCAAAGTAGTTGAAAGAGTCAATAAACATTTCAATACTGTCCGTAGTGCCCCCGCAAATAAACCACTTGCATACATCAACTCCTGACTGCTCTTTAAAATCAGGAGAAGTTAAATTAGCTTCGTCAATCCATTTGTTGATAATGCTGTAAACCCGAGCTGGTAAATTGACAATCACAGGAGTTTCTACTGCTGTTTCAAAAATAATATCGATATCGAAAAACTTCTCTTCATCTTCAACTAAAGCTACGATTTTTGCATTGTACTCAGGATAGCGCTGCTGCACGTCAGGATTTTGAAAATCACCATCAATTAACGTGTACAGCAGTTCATACTTTTGATTGAATTCAACCAGAATCCGAGTTAGCATCGACTTGCCAACGCCACCTTTCTCGCCATCAACCAAGTGAATCATGTTAGTCATTTCATTCCTCCTTGCTGGATGTCTATTCAAGACTTAATAATTTTTAACTAAAGCTAGGCCCAACCATTGCTGGATCGAAACCAGCTAAGTTAAATGCGCTGTTTTCAAACTCTAGTTCTCCCGAAAAATCCTCGGGTTCTTTTTCTTCGGGCAAACTTGCTGGATTTGAACTCTCAGGGATAGTTAATTCCGTAGCAATAGATGTACCTGGATTCGACAAGTGAGAGAAAGTAGCTAAAGGAATTAAACCCGAAGAAATACCAGGGGCAATTGCTCCTAACTCGGTACAGTTAAATCCCACATCTCGGCAAACCTCATCTATCTGCCTGAGCAAAAAATTAATGCTCTCTCGCCTCAAATACTCTAAGTCTGTACTAGAATGACTACCGCTGTTGCGTAAAGCTGCTAACAGCCACCGCGCTTTGATCAGAGGTAAAATCGTTTCCTTGAAACTAAAAAAAGGATGATTTTGCAGGTAAGACAGCAAGATAGCGTCTTCGGAATCTGGCAAAACTTGACAGCGCCAGCAAAATTGCTTGTAGCGTTTTTTAGGCATAATTCCTCACCTTCTTTCCAGAACCTCGGTAGGGCCCACCCAATAAGAGAGCTGCATCTAAGTTTGCTTCAGATTCCTCTAATAAAGGTTCTTTATTCGAGTCATCACTCAATTCCTTAGAATCATCTAGGCAGCTATCTTTGATACTTGAGTCAGCATTTTCTTGGGCAAGATTTTCCGTTGTGATTTCATCAAGATTTTCACTCTTTTGTTCAGTAGACTCCTTGAATTTGGGGCTAGTTGATGGCTCGAATTTAGCGTTGGTAAGTTGCTCATTTTTTGATTTAGTAGGTTGATCGGATTTTGGGTGAGTAGACTGTTCAGATTCTGGGTGAGTAGATTGTTCAGATTTTAGGTTAGTAAATTCCTTGGATTTTGGCTTGGTAGACTGTTCAGATTTTGGGTTAGTAAATTTCTCAGATTTTGGCTTGGTAGATTGTTCAGATTTTGGGTTAGTAAATTTCTCAGATTTTGGCTTGGTAGATTGTTCAGATTTTGGGTTAGTAGGTTCCTCGGATTTTGGCTTGGTAGATTGTTCAGCACATTCTTTAACACTCTGTATATCAGTCGGAGGGACTGGAGCATCTCCTGAAGTGGAAGCTGCAACTTCTCTCCTCTGAGAAGTTGCCGCAACAGACCTTTTTCCCAGTGCCTCAAACTGAGATTTGAAGTAAGAAAATAGTCCGTAAACATCAGCGATACGGCAACCTAAACCATCAGGATCGAGTGTTTTTGGTACTGTTATGCCTGCGTGCCAAGACAGCGAATAATGAGAAAACTGATTTCGCAGTTCGGGCTTCATATATTCAGAAGTTCCCCCGCAAAAGACAATTTCATCTAAATCTGGCGGCAGCACTTCATTAATCCAATGAGATAACATTCGAGCGTAGTCGAAGCGAGACAGCTTGACTGCTTCAATCAATTGGTCAACTTCTCGATCTTTTGCTGCGTCCTCTCGATTTCGAGCAATTCGGTAAAAATAAGGTCGGTTGTAGCTTACGCCCGCTTGAGCGATTGATAAAGCCAAACGGGAAGCATCGTAGTTAGAGGTTCGCTCTTGAACTAGATCCACCAACTTTACCATTCCTAAGTCTGAAGTTTTGCCCTTACCGACAGCACCGCGTGCCGAAACTATTACCGAGGCATTGCGAAATCCTACCATCACAAAGGCAGTTACCCGCTGCTTGAAGGCTGAACCTAAATTGCTGTTGTGGATTAAAGCAATGCCACCGCCTTCTTGCAAAGCTTGGGTTTTGTCCAGGGTGACGGAGAGCTTGCCGGTGGGTGTTTCAAATGAAGCAGAGTATTGATTTAATAGCTCAAAAAATTGCTTGGAGTCATTAAATTCGCCTGGGGGCAAGAAAACTGCGATCGCAGCGCTAAATTGATTGCCTAAATCTAACTTCCGCGACACTACCCACAAAGCTGCTAGAGCTTTGTACAAAGCGCTACTGTACTTTAGTCCCGCTAAACCGATGTGAGCATTGAATTGCGCTGCTGCTAGGTAGCCAACGGCTCGGCATTCATTACCAATTGCCACCCAAGCAATATTTTCGGGAGATGCCGATGCAAGGTTGGGTTTGGTGAAACAATTGGCTATGTCTTGGCTTACTGGCCCCACCTGCGATTCCATTACAAAGGAGCTTGCTTTACTGCCTGCTTGCGAGCTTTGGCAGAAAACTCTAGTAGATAAGCCGCCAAAATCTATAGCCAGAATCGCATCTGGTATTGAGGGTTTTTTCTTCATAATCGCTGGCTTTTATTACGTTATAAAATGATAGTATTAGCTTCAATTTAAGTTTGACCTCACCAATTTCGGTGGTTTAAGATAGTTAAAATAGCCCCCTCTAAATGGCGGGGACAGACTGCTTTCTCTAAATGGCGGGGACAGACTGCATTTAGACGTTTTCTCGTCAACATATTTTTGACTATGTTAAGAAGTGCGGAATGTGGGTTGTCAGCATCCCCTGATGTATCGAGCGGTGAAACCAAAGCCCAAATCCTGCAAAGGTTTTCTCCATTGCGGTGGAGTTCAGATAATCGCCCACATCTCCGGCGGTATCCCGCTTGATGCTGAGTAGTTGACCCCCAAAGTCTACCGAAAACTGTTCGACTGCGTAGGCATCTGTTGAAATGGCTGCAACGGTGTCTTCTGCCAAAAAATCGAAAGTGCCTCCAGCCTCAGAGAACAACCGTTTCAGAGCTTTTGAACGCAAAAAATCGAAAGTGCTTCGAGCTGGTTTTCCCACACTTCCCGCTGTCTGAGTCAGAGACATCCGATAGCCGCCATCTGGCAGCATGAACCCATCAACTATGAAGGAACCTATTTGCCCGATCGCCCCCCAGTCCTTCTAGCTCGGCTCGGTTAAGGGCAGACCGGCTCTAAAAATCAACTCGGCAGTCAAGTTCAATTCCGGGAAAGCCAGCGACTCAACTCGGTCATCTCCCCGAAACAGGCTGATTTGATACTCGCCGTCAACCAACTGGCAAACCGTGAGCGTGGGTTGTTTGGGAGTGCCGATGAACTTGCGACCGCCCAAACCGAGATAGTCCACAATCCAGTATTCGGGGATGCCCATTTCTTCATAGTCGGCAAATTTGAAATGATAATCATCCCGCCAATTCGTACTGACTACCTCTACAGCAAGCCGCACCGAAGAACCCATCGTGATGATGGACTCCCTTTCCCAGCGCGGTTCGTTTGCCAGAGATGCTTGATCTAGGACAATTACATCGGGCTGATAACCAGCCTCATCGCGAGTGGGTTTAAGCAGACAGTCACCAGGGATAAAGTAAGGCAATTTCAGTCGCCTGATTTCTGCACTGATTTCATCCCTGGTAAAACCTGTAACACGGGAATGGGGGCCAGTTCCTAAAGGCATTTCAACAATTGCTCCTTTGTGCAGTTCGTAGCGGCGGACTGAGTTCTCTGGATACCAGGCTGCGAACTCATCAAACGTGATTGTTTGGGGGATGGTTTGAGGGATTGTTTGGGTTTGGCTCATGTTGCTGTTTCCTCTGACTTGTTGGTTTTGAACTGCGATCGCCACGAAACCGGACTCCTCCGCTCCGGGGTGTAATCCGTATATGTCTCTCCCAGCAAAGCTTTAGATCGATTCGAGTGCAAAAATATAATGCGTAAAAAATCGAAAGTGTTTCGAGCTGGTTTTCCCACACTTCCCGCTGTCTGAGTCAGAGACATCCGATAGGAGCCATCTGGCAACATGAAGCCATCCACTGTGAGGGAGCCTATCTGAGCTGGGGTACGGATAGCTCTAAATGATTCGGTCATGTTTTACTCCCCCTCACCTTCCGAATAATACAAATCATCACCCGGTACCCTCAACCCTTCTAGCTCAGCTCGATTTTCAGCCAAAGCCTCAAGGAACTCCTCTTGACACTCTCAGCGCTGAAGCGATTGAGATTCTTAAGAAATTTCGTTCTTAATATCCCTATTACTAGGGTTCCCAAACTCAGCACGTTTGCTCGTAGAGCGTGCTGATATCTTTTGGGCGTTTAGGTGTTCAACACCAGGTTTCGCGGAGTCCCCGCGTACCATTCTCAAAGCTCGGTCTCTGATAGTTTTTGCAGCACCAATATCGGCGTGTTCGTGATATCCACATTCCACACAGATGAATTTTTCTCCATCTCTATTGGATTTGTCGATGTGCCCACAACTTCTGCATTCTTGGCTAGAGTGCTTAGGATTAACTTTGATTACGATTTTTCCTTGCTTTGCAGCTAGATACTCAATCTTTAATCCTAAATCACCCCAACCTGCATCAGAGATGGCGCGATTCAATCCCTTTTTTCTGGATTGCCCGTTCTTCAGAAACCTCCCGGTTTTTTCGTCACTTTTAATCTTGCATCGACGCATCAGTTTGAGTCGATGTGGGGTATTATCCCCAGCACCTCTCAGTTAATTAGAGTCGATGCCTGTGTTACCACAGGACACCTCTCCTTCAGAACGCGGACGTGCAGCTTTCACTGCATCCGGCTCCTAGTCTGACACCTAATAAGTCGGGTTTAACCCGCTGTTCGGACTCTCACCTGACCATGAACGGTCTGATGCTGGTGACATTCACGATGTAGAACTTCCAAATTTATAGGTTTCCAATTGTTATGGTTGCCGTCGATATGGTGTAGTTCTGCAATATCACCTGACATGAACGATAGATTACATTCTGTACATTTGTGATTCTGTTTCTTGAGAAGTCGTGCCGTTATCCCATCGTAGTGAGCATTCTCTCGTTTTGACCAGTAAACAAAATCGCCATCATAGGGTGATATATCTCCCTTGACAATGACAAACTTGCAGGCTGACCAACTAACCGCAGGAATTGCTCTTTTTATAACCTTATTGGTTTGATAACGGTTGTATCTTCCTTGTTTCCGAATGAATTTCCATAACCAATAGCGCAGTGACCACAGGTCGTGTTGACTCATATCGCAGAATCTATGGTAATTTCTCCACCCTCTTACCACCGAACCACACTTGTTGATTCGATGCTCTAGAGTGAAACGACTATCTTTTATCACTTCTTTAACTTTTGCCTTAATGCTAATTGTAGCTTTTTGACTGGGTGTTGAAATGAATTTACCATTGGGCTTAACTGAGAAGTTCCACCCAAGGAAGTCGAAACCATCTGTACTATGTACGACTTTGGTTTTGGCTTCTTTAACTTTTAATCCTCTTGTTTCCAAGAATTTATCAATGTATCCTCGGAGGGGCTCAGGGTCGTCTTCTGGTTTCAGAATAAACACAACGTCATCCGCATAACGAAATCCAGTAATAGTGTCTATGTATCTGCCACCATTTCTGATTTTTAATCTAACCTCATGACCAACATTTTCTAATCCGTGAAGGACTATATTTGCTAGTAATGGGCTGAAAACTCCCCCTTGGGGCGTACCGGATTCTGATGAAGGAAATTCTCCTCTGACTCCAGCTTTTATTGCCCGAAATACCCCTTGTTTTGCTGCCTTTGGTAGTTGGACTGATTGCATTAAGAATTTGTGGTCAATCTTGTCGAAACATTTTTCAATATCCAATTCCAAAATTCTTTTTTCTAACCCATTACTGCTAGAGTTTAGATTATTGAATAATTGTCTCTGGATATCATGGCAGCTTCTGCTAGGTCTAAACCCATAAGAATGAGCGTTGAACGTAGCTTCTGCTGCGGGTTCCAAGGCATATTTGATGAGACATTGATATGCTCTGTCGCTAATGGTCGGGATTCCTAGTCCTCTTTTAGTTCCGTCTGCTTTGGGGATATACACTCGCTTTAGGGGCTGATGTTTCCATTGCTTCCAGTTCTTAACTAACACTTCAAATAGTGCCAGTCTTTGTGAAGGTTCGAGGGCTTTCTTTCCGTCCACCCCTGCGGTTTTCCGTCCAGTATTTAACTGTGTCACTTGCCGAATAGCAAGCAATTTCGCTGCTCGGGAGCTTAATAAAAGTTTCTGAAGCTTACGCACTAGGAGCACGTTACCGTTCTTTTGAGCCTTGAATATTCTCACTTGTAGGCGAAACACAATTTTCCGCAGCTTGCGCCAAGGAATTGATTTCCATTTATCAACTGGATTTAACTCCGTTGCCATAACATTCTCTACGCCTGAATGAACATTTTCTATGTAAACCGTACCCAGTTGTCCAAGAGTCCTGATTTCTTAAATTTTTGAGTACATCTTACCAACTCTACCCGCTAACCCTTATTTAAGGAGTCCACAATTTGAGGAAGTAATTTTCTCAACTTGAAGGTTGAAAGAGCCGTTTTATTCGTTCCTCGGTTTAGTTGTTTTGTAGTTTTAGGTTCTCTCATTTCGCCCACGATTTCCCAGAATTGCATTTATCCAGTTCAAAATAATGCGGGTATTTTCACACTTGAAGTGTTATGTTGTGTCGTTGTTCGACCTTGATTTCGGTCGTTCACGTTCAGACGCTTTTTCCGAGAGTTCAACTAATGTTTAACCTTGACTACTTACCTATACGAGTTGCTACCATCTCAGGTTTGTTATTCTCGTTCTGTCCCCAGCTTCATTTTTAGAGTTTGTTCTCTATCCATGTGGGCAGTTTTGGCATCACGCCATTCCTAGCGGGTAAGACTTGTCAAATTTGAGTTTGACTCACTCACACTAAACTAAAGTTATCTCTACTATATTTCTGAGTTTGCACTCAAGGCGGTGTAGAGACGATTTTCCTCCTAAGTTTTATGAGACTTTGGTTTCAATCAACGAACCGCACGAACTGGACGTGCCCGTTTCCGTGCATCCAGCTCCCGATATTCTTGGGGATTGACCCTTTTGCTCATGTGTAAGTGGTCATGACAGGATTCGTGCATTGCTAGAAGATTTTTAGGTTTCCAGTTATCATGATTCTCGTCGATGTGATGTAGATTTACTCGCTCGTCGCTCATAAACTTCATTCCACAGTGACCGCATGAATGGCTTTGCTTTTTAAGGGCTTTAGAGGTCAAATCATCGTATAACTTACTATTGCGTTCGCTCCAGTAGGTCAAATCTCCGTCGTAGGGCGATTTATCCCCTTTGACGTTGATGTGTTTGTTTTCAGAGTAAGGAACTGTTGGAAATGCCTTCTTAACAAGCTTAACGCTTGATTCTCTGGTATTTTTGGTTTCCTGGTTAAATACCGTGTATGTTCTGTGATTTA